>JAHEXN010000173.1 GCA_023252095.1 Actinomycetes bacterium
GGCGGAACGCCCACGGCCGATGCGGTTGCGCTGATCGCGCAGATCGAGGGACTCGACCGTGGCCGCTACGCCGGCCCGGTCGGCTGGATCGACGGCAACGGCGACGGCGAGTGGGGCATCGGCCTGCGCTCGGCCGAGCTCGCGCCCGACGCCCGCTCGGCCCGCCTCTTCGCCGGCTGCGGCATCGTCGCCGGATCCGTGCCCGCCGACGAGCTCGCCGAGTCCGACGCCAAGCTCATCCCGGTCCGCACCGCCCTCTCCCCCCGCGACTAGAGGTTCCGCTCGCGAGAGAGTTTGTTGGTGCCGAGGAGAGACTTTGTTGGTGGTCACGAGAGAGTTCGTGCGTCATACCCCGACGTCGTCCACAGGCCCTCGCAACAAAGTCGCTCCTGACCACACACAAAGTCACTCGCGAGCGGTACGTCAGGTGGGGGTGACGGGGGTCGGGAAGCGCGGGGTCAGGGTGTCGCCGGAGGACGTGCCGCGCAGGCGGCGGCCGACCCAGGGGCCGGCGTGCTCGCGGGCCCAAGCGAGGTGGGCCGACCGTCGCTCGGCCGGGGACATCGGCGGGGGCGGCGGCAGCACCGGCGGCTGGAGACCGTGCTCGACGCCGAGCGCGTCGAGCACCGCGATCGCCATGCGCTGGTGGCCCGCGCTCGACATGTGCATGCGGTCGGTGTCCCAGAAACGGTCGTCGCGGTACTCCCGCAGCCGCCAGAAGTCGACGAGTGTCGCCCCGTGCCGCTCTGCGACCTCGCGCACGAGCTCGTTGTAGATCGCGAAACGGCCGCGCAGGAACGCGAACACCGGCGCCTCGCCCGGGTCGTACGCCGTGAACATCACGACGTGCGCCCGCTCCGAGAGCCGCGCGACCGCAGCGTCGTACTCGGCCACGAGGGCATCGATGTCGATCCGCGGACGCAGCACGTCGTTAGCACCGGCATAGATCGACACGAGGTCCGGCTCGAGCGCCAGGGCGGGCGCGACCTGTTCAGCCAGGATCGGCCGCATCTTGCGACCGCGGATCGCGAGATTGGCGTAGGTCAGCTCGGAATCGTGCTGCGCGAGGGCGGCGGCACATCGGTCGGCCCATCCGTGAACCCCGTTGGGGCGGCTGGGGTCGGCGTCGCCGACGCCTTCGGTGAAGGAGTCGCCGAGGGCGACGTAACGGCGGAATCGCATCCGGCAAGGCTAGACGTCGCATCGGCGCCCACGACCCGGGCGCCCGACAGCACGGGAGGCGTGAGGGTGGGGAATCGCGGCGAGAGGCCGTCACCGAGCGACCTTCCCCGCAGGCGCCGCACGAACCACGGGAACGCGTGTCGGGCCAGCCAGGCCATCCGGTGGCGACGTCCGCGCGGCACGAGGGCCGGAGCCGGCTCGTCGGGAACCGTGGACCCGAGGCCGATCGCCTCGCAGACCGCGCCGGCCACGATCTGGTGCCCCGGCGTGGCCAGGTGCAGGCGATCGTCGCCCCACAGCCGGCGGTCACCCAGGTCGAGGACGTCCCAGAGGTCGACGACGGTGGCACCGTGACGTCGCGCGATGCGCCGCACGAGCTCGTTGTAGATCGCGATGCGTCCCCGGAAGGGGCGGAAGATCCACACCGGCTCCGGGTCGCTGATCGTGAACAGCAGAACCCGCGCACCCGTGGCGCGGACCTTCACGACGACGTCCTCGTAGACCGCCATGAGCTCGTCCATGCGCACACGCAGGTGCATCAGGTCGTTGACCCCGGCGAACAGCGCGACCAGGTCGGGTCGCAGCGCGAGCGCCGGCCCCAGCTGCTCCGCGACGATCTGCTCGAGCCGCTTGCCGCGGATCGCGAGGTTGGCGTACTGCACGCCCGGCGTCACGGCCGACATCTGCTCGGCGACCCGGTCAGCCCAACCGCGCACGCCGTTGGGGCGCTGGGGATCGGGGTCGCCCATCCCCTCGGTGAAGGAGTCACCGAGGGCGACAAACCGCCGGTGGATGATCCGCCTCGTCACCCCTGCAGGCTACGGGGCCGCACACGGCCACCGGTCAGGCGGCCGGTGAACGACACGTGACCCGCCGGGCAACTCTCGCCCGGCGGGTCATGTGTCGTTCGGCTGGCTGGGTCAGCGCAGGGTCTTGCGGCCCCCGTAGAGCAGGTTGATCAGCGTCGCGGCGTTCTTGTCGGTGGCCTCGTCGCGCTGCATCGAGGTGAGGTTGAGCAGCGGCTTGAAGCGTTGGCGCGTGATGGCCTTGGCGTACGTGAACTCGCGCAGGCCGTCCGGACCGTGGATGCGGCCGAACCCGGACTGACCGACACCGCCGAAGGGCAGCGACGGGACCCCCGCGAACATCGCCACGGCGTTGATCGAGGTCATCCCCGACCGCACCCGCTCGGCGATTGAGACCGCCCGGTGCTTGCCATAGACCGACCCGGCGAGTCCGTACTCGGTGGCGTTGGTCAGCTGGATGGCCTCGTCCATGTCGTCGACCGGGTTGACGACGAGCGTGGGCCCGAACGTCTCCTCCGTGACGGCCTGCGAGTCCTCCGGGACGTGCGTGATGATCGTGGGCTGCACGAAGCGTTCGCCGACCGCGTCGGAGCCACCCAGGACGACTCGCCCGCCCTTGGCGATCGCGTCGTCGATGTGGCGCTGGATGACCTCGAGCTGCGACGGCATCGTGATCGGACCGATCAGCGAGTCGGGCGCGGCGTGCGCCGTGACGGCGCGGGCCTGCGTGAGCAGCTCGGTCATGAAGGGCTCGAACACGGCGCGGTGCACGTAGACCCGCTCGGCACCGATGCACGTCTGGCCGGCGTTGGACATGCTCGACCAGAGGGCACCCTCCGCGGCGGCGACGATGTCGGCGTCCTCGTCGACGATGACCGAGTCCTTGCCACCGGCCTCGATCACGACGGGCACCAGGTTCTCGGCGCACGCGGCCATGACGCGCTTGCCGGTGTTGGCCGAGCCCGTGAACGCGACCTTGTCGACGCCGGCACGGCACAGCGCCGCACCCGTCTCGCCGTAGCCCGTCACGAGCTGCAGGACCGGACGGCCGCCGACGACCTCGGTGAAGGTGTCGACCAGCCAGCGGCCGACGCCCGGCGTGTACTCGCTGGGCTTGAAGACGACGCCGTTGCCGGCTGCGAGGGCGTACGTGATCGAGCCGAGCGGCGTGAATACGGGGTAGTTCCACGGCCCGATGACGCCCACGACGCCGAGCGGGTTGTAGCGCACCGACGAGGCGTGGTTGATCGCGAAGATGCCCGACGACACCGACGAGGCGCCCAGGACCTTCTTGGCGTTCTTGGCCGCCCAGTTCACGTGGTCGATCGCGAGGCCGATCTCGAGCTGTGCGTCGCCGTGCGGCTTGCCGGTCTCGAGGTGCACGAGGTGCGAGAGCTGCGCGAGACGACGCGTGATGACGCTGCGCCACTGCAGCAGGAACTCCTTGCGTCCCTCGAAGCCGATGTCGCGCCACCAGATCGCGGCGAGGCGGGACTTCTCGACGGCCGCCTCGACCTCCTCGGCGCTGTGGATCGCGTGCTCGCCGACGACGTCACCCGTGCGCGGGTCGAGCGACTCGAACGTGGGGCCCTCACGGACCGGCAGGGAGGACACGGGCGGCTCACCCGCGCCGAACAACGGACCGGACAGCTCAGGGCCAGAGGGGCTTGCGGTCATCGTGACTCCTTGATGAGGTCGGCGGCCTTCTCGCCGATCATGATGGTGGGGGCGTTGGTGTTGCCGCGCGGGACACGGGGCATGACGGAGGCGTCGGCGACGCGCAGGCCCTCGACGCCCATGACCCGCAGGTCGGCGTCGACGACCTTGCCCAGCGAGCACGTGCCCACGGGGTGGTACACGGTCTGGCCCAGGCGCGAGATCGTCGCGATGATCTCGTCGTCGGTGGGGTTCCAGCTGCTCGGGGTCCACGGGCGGTCGACGTAGCGCGTCAGGGCCCCGGTGGAGGCGACCTCGAAGGCCTTGCGCATGCCGACGAGGATGCGGTCCATGTCGGACGGCTCCGAGTAGTACGCCGGGTCGATCTCGGGGTGCCAGGTGGGGTCGGCCGAGCGCAGCGTGATCTGACCGACGCTCTCGACCCGCACGAGCGTGGGGGCGATGACGAGACCGCGCTTGGTGACCTCGTGGAGGCCGTTGTCCCAGAAGCCGGTCGGCAGGACGTGCAGCTGCAGGTCCGGCGCCGGCTGGTCGTCGCTGGACTTGAAGAACGCGCCCGACTCGGCGACGTTCGAGCTCAGCGGCCCACGCCCCAGCTTCTGCGCCTTGAGCAGGTTCACCAGGCTGAGGTTCTCGGACATGTCGGTCGTGTTCTTGGTGTCGAACAGCACGGCCGTGATGGGGTGGTCCTGCAGGTTGCGGCCCACCTCCGGGGAGTCGACCACGACGTCGATGCCGTGCTCGCGCAGCTGCGCACCCGGGCCGATGCCCGACAGCATGAGCAGCTGGGGGCTGTTGACGGCGCCGCCCGAGAGGATGATCTCGGCGTCGGCGCTGACCGTCTCGGTGACCCCGTGGCGGCGGTACGTGACACCCGTGGCGCGCGTGCCCTCGAGCTCGATCTTGGTGACGAACGCCTCGGTGCGCACCGTGAGGTTGGGCCGGTCCATCGCCGGGCGGATGAACGCGTCGGCGACCGACCAGCGGCGACCCTTGCGGCACGTGACCTGGTACAGGCCCGCACCCTCCTGCTCGGCGCCGTTGAAGTCGTCGGTGGGCTTGAAGCCCGAGGCGACTGCAGAGTCGACGAAGGCGTGGGTCAGCTCGTGGTTGTAGCGACGGTCCTCGACCCACAGCGGGCCGTCGGAGCCGTGGTACTCACCGCCGAGGCGCTGGTTCCCCTCGGAGCGCTTGAAGTAGGGCAGGACGTCGTCGTAGCCCCAGCCGTCGGCGCCGTAGACGTCGCGCCACTCGTCGTAGTCGGCCCGGTTGCCGCGGATGTAGATCATCGCGTTCATCGACGTGCAACCACCGAGCGCCTTCATGCGCGGCCAGTCGGAGCGGCGGCCGGACAGCATCTTCTGCGGCGTCGTGCGGTACGCCCAGTCCCACTTGGTGCGGAACAACGCGGAGAACCCGGCGGGCAGGTGGATCATGTCGTCGTCGTCCATCGGCCCTGCCTCGAGCAGCAGGACGCGGACCTGAGGGTCCTCGCTCAGCCGGGCGGCGACGACGCCGCCCGCGCTCCCGGACCCGATGATGACGTAGTCGAAGACCTCGGCGTTGTGACCCACGCCACCACCGTACTCCCGGTCGGTGGACCGTGCCAGTGGCACTGTCAGAATGCGGCGCGGACGGCCGCGGCGACCGCTGTGGCGTCCGCGCGCCGGCTCGTGCGGTCGAGCGGCACCTCCACGACGGAGACACCTGCGGGCGGGGTCGCGAGCACCCCCACGAGGTCGTCGACCGCGACGACCTCGTGGTCCACTCCGTGCGCCCGGCAGAGCGCCGCGAGGTCGGTGCCCGTGGGAGTGCCATAGATCCGCTCGAACGAGTCGGCGTACGCCGCGTCCCCCTGCTCGAGCAGCGAGAAGATCGCCCCACCGTCGTCGGACGCGACCACGACGCGCAGGTCGGGTCGGGGCTCGTGCGGACCGACCAGGAGCCCGTTCGCGCCGTGCAGGAACGTGAGGTCGCCCATCACCGCGGTCGTGGGACGTCCGGTCGCGAGGGCGACGCCCGCGGCGGTGGACACCATGCCGTCGATGCCGGCGAGTCCGCGGTTGGCCACGACGAGGTCGGGCGCATCTCCCGGGGCGACGAGGTCCAGGTCGCGGACGACGCTCGAGGAGCCCACGACCAGGACACCGCCAGCGCTCGCCCGCCACACTGCCTCGGCGAGACGGTGCGCGGGTGGCGCCAGGGTGTCGATCGCGGCACGGGCGACCCGATCGGCCTCGCGCCACGCGTCGAACCAGTCGGTGTCGTCGGGCTCGTCGGCATCGACCCACTCCGCGAACCGGACGTTCGGTCCCGCAGGTCCGGGGAAGGTCAGAGGGCTCCCGACGTGGACGACCTCGAGGTCGTCGCGCAGCAGCAGGCCGGTCACGGGACGCGACAGCGTGGGGTGCCCGCACGACACGACACGCTCGATGCGGCCGGCAAGCCGGTGCGAGGCGAGGAGCAGGCGGTACGCACCGATCGCACGATCGTCACGCACGCCCGAGCTGGGCTCGGCCAGCAGCGGCCATCCCCCGGCCTCGGCGATGCGACGCGCGGTCGGACCGGCACCGTCGCCGGCGACCACGACCGTGCGCGGGCCCGACGGCAGGCGCTCCCCTGGTGCGGGCATCGAACGAGGTGGAGCGAGCCGATCGACGTGGAAGTCCCACGTCACCTGCTCGATCAGCGGCTCGTCGAGCTCGAGGTTGACGTGCACCGGCCCGGTGCCCGACACGAGATCGGCCACGGACTCGACGAAACGCACGCGCGGGAAGATCTGACGCTGGTCGGTGGTCTGGCTGGCGCCCGTGCCGCGCATGCGGGCCGGGCGGTCGGCCGTGACCGCGACGACCCGCGCGCCGGTGTGCCACGCCTCGAGCATCGCCGGGTGCAGGTTGGCCACCGCGGTGCCCGAGGTCGTGACCACCGGGACCGGCGCACCCGTGGCCTTCGACATCCCGAGCGCCAGGAAGCCGGCCTCCCGCTCGTCGACGCGGACGTGCAGACGCAGCAGGCCCTGCGCGTCGGCCGCGTGGAGCGCCAGTGCCAGGGGCCCGGACCGCGAGCCCGGTGCCAGCACGGCCTCCGTGGCCCCCAGGGTCAGGAGCCGTTCGACGAGGTGGCGGGCCGTCTCGACGGCCGAGGGGGCCGCGGTCACGCCAGGCCGCCCGCGAGCGCCTCGACCCGCGCGATGCGGTCGAGCCACCAGGCCGTGCGCTCGTCGTCGGCGCGGACGCCCTCGACGAGCTCGGGGTCGATCGCGGGACGACGCACGTCCAGCACGCCGTCGACCGGCGCCAGGACGTCGCCGACCACGTCGGCCTCGAGCAGCGCCTGGGTGCCGAGACCGCACGCGTACGGCAGCTCCGGCAGCGCGGCCGCGAGCGCGAGCCCGGCCGCGAGTCCCACGGAGGAGTCGACGGCGCTGGACACCACGATCGGCAGCCCGATCTGCTCCGCGATCGTGAGACACGCCTGCACTCCCCCCAGGGGGGCGACCTTCAGCACAGCGATGTCGGCAGCCTCCAGCTCGGCGACGCGGTAGGGGTCGTCGGCCTTGCGGATCGACTCGTCGGCCGCGACCAGCACCCCCGTCTCGCGCCGGACGCGGGCGAGGTCCTCGACCCGCATGCACGGCTGCTCGACGTACTCGAGCCCCACTTCGTCGTCGAGGGCGAGCACCGCGACGAACGCCTCGGTGGCGCCCCACCCGCCGTTCGCGTCGACCCGGATGCGGCCGTCGGGGCCCAGGGCCTCACGCACCGCGGCCACGCGGGCGAGGTCGTCGGCGAGGTCCTGGCCCTGCTCGGCGACCTTGACCTTGGCCGTGCGGCACCCGGACGCCCGGACGATCTCGGCGGCCCGCTCGGGCGTGACGGCCGGAACG
>JAHEXN010000174.1:0-6581 GCA_023252095.1 Actinomycetes bacterium
CGACCTCCAGATCCTGAGCTGCCACGACGAGTACCTGCTGCACACGATGTTCGACGTCGACGGCCTGCTGGTCGGCTACGGCGGAATCGCGCCCGAGCTGCTCGTCGAGCTCATTGCGGCAGGCAAGGCCCAGGACTACCCGCGGGCGCGCGCCCTCCACGACACGCTGCTCCCGGTCACGAAGGCCGTCTACCACCGCGGCTCGCACATGGAGGGCACCGTGGCCCTCAAGCTCGCCCTCGTCGAGCGCGGCAAGCTCGAGCACGCGGCGGTCCGCCCGCCGCTGCAGCCGCTCGCCGAGCACGCACAGGCCGAGATCGCCCAGGCCCTCAAGGAGGCCGGCATCCTCTGACCCGAGGACCCGCGAACGGTCCGGCTTCGCTCCCCATGGGGACGGAGCCGGACCGTTCGTCGTCGGGAGCACGTCATCTGCTTGCCCTTTACCGATCGTTCGGTAACCTGATGTCATGAGTCGAACCGCGTCCGTCGACGACCGTGCGCTCCTCGCGAGCCTGGCCGCGGTATTCCGCGCGCAGGGCTACTCCGGCGCGTCCCTGGCTGCACTGTCGGACGCCACCGGGCTCCAGAAGGCGAGCCTGTACCACCGGTTCCCGGGCGGGAAGCCCGCGATGGCCGCGGCGGTGCTGAGCGACGTGGGCCGGACGTTCGCCGAGGTGCTGGAGCCGCTGACCGCGATCGAGTCTCCTGCCGCGGCGGTGGCCGAGATGGCGCGGCGCGTGTCCTCCGCCTATGCGGACGGGCGCGTCGGCTGCGTGCTCGACACCATGACGCTCGAGGGAGCGCCGACGGCGGTCAAGGACCAGGCAGCGGGGCTCGC
This sequence comes from Actinomycetes bacterium, assembly GCA_023252095.1. Classification (GTDB taxonomy): domain Bacteria; phylum Actinomycetota; class Actinomycetes; order Propionibacteriales; family Nocardioidaceae; genus Aeromicrobium. Next base: position 839 of record JAHEXN010000174.1, read on the forward strand.
GCGTCACTGGATCGACGCCATGACCCAGGTCGCGGCCCGATCCGGAGCCGACGAGGAGGAGGCCGCACGCCGTGCGCGATCGGCGCTCGTGAGCATCGAGGGCGCCCTGGTCGTCTCCCGCGTGCTCGGCGAGCCGAGCGAGTTCGACCGGGCCATCGAGGCCCTGCCGGCGCTGCTGACGGGAACGACGGGCGAGACGGATCGGGGGACCGCACGATGACGCGCATCCACGAGGGCGAGCAGGCCGTGCAGAGGCGGGCGGGCGAGGGGCGTCCCGGGTGGGGATCGCCGATGTTCGACGCCACGATCCCGGGCGCGTTCGCCGAGTTCCTGCGGCACCAGCACACGCTGGTGCTCGGCGCCACCGACGATCACGGCGCCGTGTGGGCGAGCATGCTGTCGGGCCTGCCCGGCTTCGTGTCGACCGCCGACGACCACACCGTCGTGGTCGACCACGCCCCGCCGCCGGGCGACCCGCTCCACGGTGCCTTCGCGTCACCCCGCGCCATCGGGATGCTTGCGCTCCAGCCGCAGACGCGCCGGCGTATCCGGGTCAACGGCACGGCCACGCAGGAGGCCGAGCGTCTGGTCGTGCGCACCGAGCAGGTCCTCGGCAACTGCCCCAAGTACATCCAGGTCCGCACGGTCTCCGGTCACGACGACACCGTCGATCCGGGATCCCCGCAGCGTTCGCCGGAGCTCACCCCGCACCAGGTCGAGTGGATCCGCGGGGCGGACACCTTCTTCATCGCGAGCCAGTCGCCGGACGACGGAGCCGACGTGTCGAGCCGCGGCGGGATGCCCGGCTTCGTCACGGTGGCCAGCCCGAGTCGGCTGCGCTGGCCCGACTACACGGGCAACCAGTTCTACATGACGCTCGGCAACCTCCACCTCAACCCGGCCAGCGGACTGCTGTTCGTCGACTGGGAACGCGGCCACACGCTGCAGCTCACCGGCACCGCCCGTGTCGACTGGGATCCCGCAGCCGCCACCGTCTACCCGGGAGCGCTCCGAGTCGTCGAGCTCGACGTCGAGGCGGTCGTGCAGATCGACCACGCAAGCCCGCTGCGGTGGCAGCTGCACGAGTACTCGCGCTTCAACCCGGCGGTCGCGCAGTAGGCACCTCTCGTCACCGCTCCGCCAGTGGCCGGTCGAGCAGGGCGAGGCGTCGACAGTCGGGGCACACCTCCAGCGCGCGCTCGTACCGCACGTCGACGTCGAAGAAGACCGGCCACGCGACGCAGACGACGCCGCACGCCGTTCGGGCCGAACCGAGGCGCCGACCGTGCACCGTGCCCCACGGCACGAGGGCGCCGCGCCGGGGAGGCCCGTCCGTGAGACGCACCTTCTGCGCGGCCGTGGCGAACCACGACGCCTTCGCGTGCGGATACCTCGTGTGGATCGGTGGTGGCATCGGCTCAGATCCTGAAGGTGTGCTCGACCTTGTAGACGTCGACGATGCGGTTGAGGAACTTGCCGATGCGTTCCAGGTCGTCGTGGTCCGGCAGCGACACGACGACCGTCATCCGCAGGACGTCCCCGCCCACGCCCTCGAGACCTCGGGTCCCGCGGTGGTCGAAGTCGCTGAAGTCGGCGATGAACCGCTCGATCGCGAAGCGCCGCAGGGTGAACCCCTGGAGCACCCTGCCGCAGACCGCGGCGTCGCCCCGGGCGTAGACCGTCAGTACCGCGAGACCCGAGACCTGCTCGTCGCGACGGACCAGACCCGTGGCCGTCATGACAGCACGAAGGCCTCGCTGGGGTCCTCCAGCAGTCGGCCCAGCGTGGCCAGGACGTTCGATCCCAGCTCTCCGTCGATCAGGCGGTGGTCGAACGACAGCGCGAGCTGGGTGACCTTGCGGACCTGCAGCTCGCCGCCGACGACCCACGGCGTGTCCCGCACGTTGCCGAAGGCGAGGATCGCGGCCTCGCCGGGGTTCAGGATCGGCGTGCCGGCATCGACCCCGAGGGCACCGATGTTGGTGATCGTGATGGTGCCGTGCGCCATCTCCTCCGGCGACGTCTTGCCCGCCCGGGCGGTGGCGACCAGGTCGGCGATCGCGCCGGCCAGGCCGCGCAGGTCAAGGGTGTCGGCGTCCTTGACGTTCGGGACGATCAGCCCGCGGGGGGTCGCCGCCGCGAGCCCGAGGTTGACGTAGTGCGGCTGGACGATCTCCTGGGCGGCCTCGTCCCACCGGGCGTTGATGCCCGGGTGACGACGGATCGTCATCAGCAGGGCGCGGGCCACGAGGACCAGCGGCGTGAGGCGGACGTCGGTCCACCCGCGGTCGGCCTTGAGCCTCGCGAGCAGATCCATCGTCCGCGTCACGTCGACCGTCAGGAACAGCGTCACGTGGGGTGCGGTGAAGGCCGAGCTGGTCATGGCGGCGGCGATCGCCTTGCGGACGCCCTTGATGGGCGTGCGCGTCTCGCGCTCCCCCGGCGTCGGCTCAGCCGCGAGGGATGGCTGCGCGGCCGCCGGAGCCGCGACGGCCGCGGCCTCGACGTCCCGGCGCGAGATGACGTCGCCGTTCGACGGGGCGACGGAGGCCAGGTCCACGCCGAGCTGCTTGGCCAGCAGGCGGACCGGAGGCTTGGCACGGGTCGCGCTCCGACTCGGGCCGGGGGCAACCTCCGCGAGCGGGAGGGCCGGAGCACCCTGCGCCGGGACGGGATCGGTCCGACGCGTCAGCCGACGAGTTCGGGGAACCGCGGCGGCGGGTCCTGGACCCACGAGCACCAGCGGCTTCTCCTCGGACGCGTCCTCCACCTCGGACGCATCGCTCGATGCGGCCTCGGCCTCGATGGCCGGTGCCGGTGCGCTGCTCCCGTCGTCGATCGAGATGATGACGGTGCCGACCGGGACGGTCTGCCCGGCCTCGACGTGCAGGACCGACACGGTGCCGGCCACGGGCGACGGGAGCTCGACGACGGACTTGGCCGTCTCGATCTCCAGCAGGGTCTGGTTGACCTCGACGGTGTCGCCGGCGGCGACCTGCCACTCGAGGACGTCGGCCTCGGTCAGGCCCTCGCCGACGTCGGGGAGCTTGAACTCGAACACGGTCGGATCTCCTAGAAGCTCAGGCTGGCGTCGACGGCCTCGAGGATCCGGTCGACGTCGGGGAGGAAGCGGTCCTCCATGTGGGCGGGCGGGTACGGGAGGTTGTAGGCACCGACCCGCAGGACGGGCGCCTCCAGCTCGTAGAAGCAGTCCTCGGTGATGGCCGCGGCGATCTCCGATCCGATCCCGAGGAACGTCGACGCCTCGTGGACCACGACGACGCGGTGCGACTCGGCCGCGACCTTGCGCAGGGTCGGGAGGTCGAGCGGGGAGATCGTGCGCAGGTCGACCACGCCGACCGAGAACCCGTCCTCGGTCGCCGCGGCTGCAGCGGCCAGCGCCGTGGCCACGGTGGGCCCGTGCGCGACGAGCGTGCAGTCGGTGCCCTCGCGCAGGACGGCCGCCTCGTGCAGGGATCGGGTCGGCTCGTCCGAGACCTCCCCCTTGTCCCAGTAGCGCCGCTTGGGCTCGTAGAAGATCACGGGATCGTCGGACGCGATGGCCTGCTGGATCATGTGGAACGCGTCGTCGGGGTTGGAGCACGACACGACCCGCAGTCCGGCGGTGTGGGCGAAGTACGCCTCGTTGGACTCCGAGTGGTGCTCGACTGCACCGATGCCGCCGCCCACGGGGATCCGGATGACGACCGGCAGCGACAGGCGGCCCTGCGAGCGGGCCCGCATCTTGGCGAGCTGGCTGACGATCTGGTCGAAGGCGGGGTACACGAAGCCGTCGAACTGGATCTCGCAGACCGGCCGGTACCCGCGCAGCGCCAGGCCGATCGCCGTGCCGACGATGCCGGACTCGGCCAGCGGCGTGTCGACGACGCGCTCGGTGCCGAACTCAGCCGCCAGACCGTCGGTCACGCGGAACACGCCGCCGAGCGTGGCGATGTCCTCGCCCATCACGACGACCTTCTCGTCACGGGCCATCGCGGCGCGCAGGCCCGCGTTGATCGCGGCGCCGAGGGCGTACCGGGGGGCCACGTCAGGCCACCGCCCCGTCGCGGCGCGCGAGGTGCTGGGCGAGCTCGGACTGCATGACCGGGTGCGGCTCGGCGTAGGTGTGCTCGAACACGACGGCGAGGTCCTCGCCGTGAATCGCCTTGGCCTGCTCGCGGACCTCGACCGCGAAGGTGTCCGCGCGGGCCTCCAGGTCGCTGAAGTGCCGCTCGCTCACGCCGGCGTTGCGCAGAAGCCGCTCGAGTCGCGTGATGGGGTCCTTCGCCTGCCAGCCGGCGAGCTCGTCGTCGGTGCGGTAGCGCTTGGGGTCGTCGGAGCTCGAGTGTCCGGCGAGCCGGTACGTCTGCGCCTCGATCAGGGCCGGGCCCTCGCCCGCCCTGACGCGGGCGGTCGCGTGCTGCGTGACGGCATGCACGGCGAGCGCGTCGTTGCCGTCGACGTGGTAGCCCGCGAGACCAAAGCCGGCCGCCCGGACGTGGAGGGGCGTGCGCATCTGCGTGGCCGTGGGCGTCGAGATCGCCCACTGGTTGTTCTGGCAGAAGAACACGACCGGGAGGGTGCCCGCGGCCGCCCAGTTCAGCGCCTCGTTGACGTCACCCTGACTGGCTGCGCCGTCGCCGAAGTAGGTCATGACGACCTCGTCGGATCGGTCGAGCCGCACGCCGGCGGCGTACCCCGTGGCGTGCAGGGTCTGGGTGCCGAGGACCAGCGAGTTGATGTGCACGTGCGACTCCGCCGGGTCCCAGCCCGAGTGGGTCGCCCCGCGCCACTGCCGCAGGAGGTCGGCCGGCGAGATGCCCCGGCACAGCAGGACCGCGTGCTCGCGGTAGCTCGGGAAGACGTGGTCGTCGCCGCGGAGCGCGCGGATCGACCCGACCTGGGCAGCCTCCTGCCCCCAGGCCATGATCCACAGGTGCAGCTCGCCCTGCCGCTGGAGCGCGAGCGCCTCGTGGTCCAGTCGACGCGCCAGCACCATGTCGGTGTGCAGCACCTGCGCGAGCTCGAGGTCGACGCCGAGGTCCTGACCGGCCGCCGTGAGGTCGCCGTTCTCGTCGACGAGCTGGAACGGTGCCGTCGACGCCGGGTCGTCTTGACGGGCCGCGAGCAGCGACCCGAGGTCCGCGGTGCTGACCGTCGGATCGGCGGCGAGGGTCAAGGGATGCGCCGACACGTCAGGCCACCCGTCCGGCGGCGAGCCGCTGGTCGACGATCGTCCGGGCGGCCGCCGACGTCGTGACGTGCTGGTCGAGCGCCGTGCGGATCACCTCGCCGACCGTGTGCTCGATGCGCCTCACGCGGGCGAGGACGTCGTCACGACGCTCGTTCGTGAGCTCGCCACTGACCTGGATCAGTCCGCCGGCGTTGGCCAGGTAGTCCGGGACCCAGAGGATCGACCGGTCCGTGAGCGCCTGGGCGACCCGCGCCTCGGCAAGCTGGTTGTTCGCGCCGCCGCAGACGACCCGCGCGCTCAGTCGGTCGACGCTGTCCAGCGTCAGGCTGGCGCCGAGCGCGCACGGCGCGTAGACGTCCAGCGCCTCGGTCAGCACGGACTCCGCGACCAGGACCCGCGAGCCGGACTCGTCCAGCCCGGTCAGTGCGGCAGGTCGCGGGTCGGACACCACGACGCGGGCTCCGACCGCGAGGAGGAAGGTCACGAGGTGCCGCCCCACCTTGCCGACGCCCTCGACCCCGACGACCTTGTCGGCCAGGCCGTTGCCGC
>JAHEXN010000174.1:6591-7539 GCA_023252095.1 Actinomycetes bacterium
GGCCTGCATCGCCGAGAAGACCCCGAGCGCCGTCGCGTAGCCGCTGTCGCCGGAGCCGCCGGCAGCCGCCGTCCGTCCCACGACGTGGGAGCTGGTGCGGCCGATGACGTCGAGGTCCTCGGACGTCGTGCCCACGTCGGCGGCCGTGTAGTACCGGCCACCGAGGGACTCGACGAACCTGCCGTAGGCCTCCAGCAGAGCCTCGGTCCGCTGGGTGGCCGGGTCACCGATGATCACGGCCTTCGCGCCACCCAGGGGCACGCCCGCGCCGGCCGCCTTGTACGTCATGCCCTCGGACAGCCGAAGCGCGTCGGTCAGCGCCAGCGACTCGTGCGCGTACGGGTAGAACCGCGTGCCGCCGAGTCCCGGGCCGAGGGTCGTGTCGTGGATCGCGATGATCGCCCGGAGACCCGTGCGCTCGTCGCGGCAGAAGACGACCTGCTCGTGGCCGGCGTCGCGCAGCTCGTCGGCGCGGTCGAAGACGGCGAGGGGGGCGGAGGGGTGGTCGAGGACGTGGGTGCTCATGGCGGCGCAGCTTTCGTCGAGCGACCGTCCGGGCTGGTGGCTCGTCAGGTCACGGGGGTGACTGCCCCGTGGATCGCACGGGACATCTCGTTGACCCCATGGTGGAAAGTTCTGACCCGTGGCGTCTACAGACGGTCGTCGCGGTCGGCCGGCGTTTTCCGCGACACGTGGTCATGCCGGTATCGCCGCATCAGGCCGCACCATGGTCGGGTGAATCTCCGTGCGGACGCCATCGTCGTCGGGGCCGGTGTCATCGGCTCCTCGACCGCCCTCGAGCTCGCGCGCGCCGGCCTCCGGGTCGTCGTCGTCGACCGCCTCCACGGCCCCGGCCAGGGGTCGACGAGCGCCTCGAGCGCCGTGGTGCGGTTCAACTACTCGATCTTCCCCAGCGTCGCGGCGGCATGGGAGTCCAAGCACTGCTGG
>JAHEXN010000334.1 GCA_023252095.1 Actinomycetes bacterium
GCTCGTCCCGGTCGCCCTGAGCCTGCGCGGACGCTGGTGCATGCTCCTGCACCACGCTCGTCTCGTCACGGGTTACGGCGTCGGGGCAGTCGCCGGCGCCCAGCTCTGCTACTTCCAGGCCGTGGCCCGCATGGACGTCGGCATGGCCCTTCTGATCGAGTACACCGCGCCGGTCGCCGTCGTGCTCTGGCTGTGGCTCCGCCGTGGCGAGCGGCCCGGACCCCTCACGCTCGCCGGTGCGGTGGTCGCCGCGATGGGCCTCGTGCTGGTGCTCGACCTGCTGTCTGGCGGGTCCCTCGACCCGATCGGCGTGCTGTGGGCGCTCGGCGCCATGGTCGGGGCGGCGTCGTACTTCCTGCTGTCGGCCGACGACAGCTCCGGTCTCCCCCCGCTCGCCCTCGTGGGAGGCGGTCTGGTGGTCGCGGGCACCGGCCTCGGCGTCGCGTGCCTCATCGGGGTGCTGCCGTGGGCCGCCAGCACCGCTGACGTCACCTTCTCCATGGGAACCACGCCGTGGTGGGTGCCGATCCTGGCGCTCGGCGTGCTGGCCGGTGCGGTGTCGTACCTGACCGGTGTCGCCGCAGCCCGCCGACTCGGCTCGCGGCTCGCGTCCTTCATCGCCCTGACCGAGGTGCTCGCGGCGCTCGTCTTCGCGGCCCTGCTGCTCGACCAGGTGCCCTCGGCCCTGCAGCTGCTCGGAGGTGCCGGGGTGCTCGCCGGCGTGGTGCTCGTGAAGCTGGGAGAGCCCCAGCCGCCGATCACGCCCGAGGAGGGCGGAGCGGCAGCCGGGGCTCTCCCCGTGGCTGGGTCCTGACCGGTCAGCTGCCCACGGTCTGGCGCGCGAGCGCACCGAGCAGGTCGCGGTTCAGGCGGCTGATGACGTCGAGCGGGATGCCCTTGGGGCAGGCCGCCGTGCACTCGCCGATGTTGGTGCAGCCGCCGAAGCCCTCGGCGTCGTGCTGCTCGATCATGCCGAGCACGCGCGAGTCGCGCTCGGGCTGACCCTGCGGCAGCAGGCCGAGGTGCGTGATCTTCGAGGCCGTGAACAGCATCGCGGAGCCGTTGGGGCACGCCGCGACGCAGGCGCCGCAGCCGATGCACGTGGCGGCCTCGAAGGCGTGGTCGGCGTCGGCCTTCGGCACGGGGATGTTGTTGGCCTCGACGGCAGCACCCGTGGGAGCGCTGATGTAGCCACCGGCCTGGATGATGCGGTCGAACGCACCCCGGTCGACGACGAGGTCCTTGACGACCGGGAAGGCACCCGCGCGCCACGGCTCGATGTCGATGACGTCGCCGTCCTTGAACGTGCGCATGTGCAGCTGGCACGTCGTGGTGACCTCGGGGCCGTGCGGGATGCCGTTGATCACGACACCACACGTGCCACAGATGCCCTCGCGGCAGTCCGAGTCGAACGCGACCGGGTCCTCACCGTCGATCGTGAGCTTCTCGTTGAGCACGTCGAGCATCTCGAGGAACGACATGTGCTCGTCGACCTCGTCGAGCGGGTACGTGACCATCGAGCCCTTGGCGTCCGCGTCCTGCTGGCGCCAGATGTTGACGGTGATCTTCACTTGTAGCTCCTCGCCTTCATCTCGACGTACTCGTACTCGAGCGGTTCCTTGTGCAGGATCGGGGTCTGGCCCTCGCCGTCGGCGTCGTACTCCCACGCCGAGACGTAGGCGAACTGATCGTCGTGGCGCAGCGCCTCGCCGTCCTCGGTCTGGCTCTCGGCTCGGAAGTGGCCGCCGCACGACTCGGCGCGGTTGAGCGCGTCGATGCACATCAGCTCACCGAGCTCGAGGAAGTCGGCCACGCGGCCGGCGCGCTCGAGCGTCTGGTTGAGCTCCTCGTTGGTGCCCGTGACCTTGACGTTGGTCCAGAACTCGTTCTTGAGCTCGCGGATCAGGCCGATCGCCTTCGTGAGGCCCTCCGCCGTGCGCTCCATGCCGCAGTACTCCCACATGATGTGGCCGAGCTCCTTGTGGATGGAGTCGACCGTGCGCGAACCGTTGATCTTGAGCAGCGTCTGGATGCGGTCCTCCACCTGCTGGCGCGCCTCGACGACCCGCGGGTGGTCGTCGGCAACCTTCTCGAACGGGCTGCCGGCCAGGTAGTCCGCGAGGGTTTTCGGCAGGACGAAGTAGCCGTCGGCCAGACCCTGCATCAGCGCCGAGGCGCCGAGACGGTTGGCACCGTGGTCGGAGAAGTTGGCCTCGCCCGCGCAGAACAGGCCCGTGAT
>JAHEXN010000175.1 GCA_023252095.1 Actinomycetes bacterium
TATATCGGAATGATACATCGAATCAGCGCTCCGTGACACCACCCGGGTCGTGTGACGTCCACGGCACCGTCATCTCGGGGTCGCCGCGCCGTCAGCCGCAGGTTTGGCGAGCGTGGTCCCAACAGGCACACTTGAGCGGATCATCGCGACCGACCGGTCCCACGACCGGCGGCTTGACGAAGGATGGAGGTGCCCGCTCGTGGCGCGCAGCAACAAGGGCAGCGGTGCACGACGGACCGCCAAGCGGACCGCGAAGCGTGGCGGAGTCTTCAAGATCTTCCGCGCGATCGGTGGCGAGGGCCGGGCCTGGTGGGTCAAGACCCTCCGGTGGTTCGCGTTCCTCGCGGTGGCGGGCTTCGCGACGGGCGCGCTCGCGTTCTTCATCATCTACCGCTCGATCGACATCCCCGACCCGAACGCCGAGTTCCAGACGCAGACCACCAAGGTCTACTTCTCCGACGGCACGACCGAGCTCGGCGAGTTCGCGGAGCAGGACCGGGAGAACATCGCCCTCGACCAGGTGCCCGCCTCGATGCAGGCGGCCGTCATCGCCGCCGAGGACCGCTCGTTCTACACGAACCGGGGCATCGACTTCAAGGGCATCGTCCGCGCGCTGCGCGACAACACCACGAGCGGTCGCATCACGGGCGGCGCGTCGACGATCACGCAGCAGTACGTCAAGATCCTCTACCTGACGCAGGAGCAGACCTACACGCGCAAGATCAAGGAAGCGGTCCTGTCGCTCAAGATCCACAACCAGCTCAGCAAGTCCGAGATCCTCGAGGGCTACCTCAACACCGTCTACTACGGCAACGGCGCCTACGGCGTGCAGGTCGCGGCCCAGACGTACTTCAACAAGCCCGCGGCCGAGCTCACGGTGCCGGAGTCGGCCTACCTCGCCACGGTCCTGAACAGTCCGACGTTCTACGACCCGTACACCCCGGCGTGCCTCGCCGACGGCGCGAGCGTCGAGTGCCAGACCGAGACCGCCGCTCGTGACGAGCGCATCCTGCCCCGCTACGACTACGTGCTCGACGGCATGGAGAAGTCCGGGGCCATCACGGCCGAGGAGGCCGACCAGTTCAAGGGCGCGCTGCCGGCGTTTTCCCCGCTGACCGTCAGCAACCGCTACGCCGGCCCCAACGGCTACCTGCTGAAGATGGTCGAGAACGACATGGCCAAGCGCGACTTCAGCGACTCCCAGGTGCAGGGCGGCGGTCTGCGGATCGTCACGACGATCGACCCGAAGCTGCAGCAGGCCGCGGTCGACGCGGTCGACGAGGTGGCCCCGAAGGGGGTCGACGGGCTGCACACGGGCCTGGCTTCCGTCGAGCCCGGCACGGGCGCGGTCAAGGCGCTCTACGGTGGGCCGGACTTCCTGGCCGACCAGTTCAACTGGGCCACGGCCAAGACCCAGCCGGGGTCGACCTTCAAGATGTTCGCGGTCATCGCGGCGCTCGAGGACGGCTTCAGTCTCAAGACCAAGCTCGACGGCAACACCCCGTACAAGGTCCCGGGGGGGTCGGTCAAGAACGCCGGTGACTCCGGCGGTGCCTCGTACGGCACCCTCGACCTCGAGAAGGCCACGGCCAAGTCCGTCAACACCGCGTTCATCGACCTCACGGTGCAGATGAGCGACGGCAGCGACATCAGCGTCGGAGCACAGAAGATCCTCGACGCCGCCGTCCAGGCCGGCATCCCGCAGTCGACGGTCGACACGATCGACCCCGTCGCGGTCACGTCGCTGGGTTACGCCGGCGTCGCCCCCATCGACATGGCCAACGCGTACGCCACGGTGGCCGCGAGCGGCAACAAGGCCGAGTGGTACGTCGTGCAGAAGGTCAGCAGCGCGGAGGGCTCGGTGCTCTACGAGCACGCGACCGAGACCGAGCAGTCCGTCCCGGCCGACGTCGCGGCCGACACGCTCGCGGCGCTCCAGGGCGTCACGGGCAGCGGCGGCACCGGAACGGCCGGCCGCACGGTCTGCCCCACGGCCGGCAAGACCGGAACGGCCACGGCCGACGAGAACGGCGAGACGGTCACGTCCGCCGTCTGGTTCGTCGGCGCCACTCCCAAGCTGGCCACCGCCGTGATGTACAACCGCGGCGACGGCAACGACAAGCTCGACGGCTTCCTCCGCCCCGCGTTCGGCGGCAAGTACCCGGCCGAGACGTTCAAGGCCTACATGAACGAGGCCGTCGACGCCGACGACTGCGGCAGCTTCCCGAAGGCCGCCAACATCAAGGGCGACAAGGGCGAGACGTACGTGACGCCGGCTCCCACATGCGGTCCGACGGAGCAGCTCAACGCCGACCAGACCGCGTGTGAGCCGCGGCCGGTCCCCCAGTGCGGCGCCGACCAGAAGCTCGACGGCTCGGGCTACACGTGCGTGCCGGTCACGTGCGAGGACTCCGGACAGACGGGCACGTACCCGAACTGTGTCGAACCGAGCCCCACACCCACCCCCACGCAGCCCCCCGCCGGGAGCGTGATCCAGAACGTCAGTCAGGCGGAGTGTCTGATGCGCGGCGGGACCTGGTCGACCGGCAACGGCCCGCCTCGCTGCATCTCGAACGGTTGACGATCGTCACAGTGGGCGTGCTCGGTGAAGGAAGGTAAGGTTTCCCTCACCGAGCACCCCCCCGTGAGGACGTCATGCAGGTCCACTCCGCGCGCGTCAGCAGGCGCCGCGTCCTGAGCCCCCATCTGGTCACCGTCACCGTCGAGCTCGACGGCGCCTATCCCTTCACGGGGGTGCCCGACGAGTACCTGCGCGTGCTGCTGGCCCCCGAGGGTCACCCGCTCGTGCTGCCGACCGTCAGTGACGACTGGGAGATCACCCAGCCGGAGGGCACCGAGCCGCCGATCTGGCGCGTCTACACGATCTCCCACCACCGGATCGTCGACGGCACGGTCGAGATCGACCTCGACATCGCGTTGCACGACGAAGGTCCGGGTGCTGCCTGGGCGCGCGACTGCCTCCCGGGCGACGAGGTCGGACTGCTCGACCCGAAGGGTCTGTACGCGGCCCCCGCCGGGGTGGCGTGGCAGCTGCTCGTCGCCGACATCACGGGCGTGCCGGCGATGGCCCGCATCCTCCGCGGACTCGAGCCGGGCCAGCGGGTGCGTGCCGTCGGGGTCCTGACCGATGCGGGCGACGCGATCGCGATGCCGAGCCCGGCTGACGTCGAGCTGGAGTGGGTCGTGGTCGACCGTGACGTCGACGTCACCGAGGCGCTCGAGAAAGCTGTGCTCGAGGCCGACCTCCCCGGTGCGTCCGACGACGGTCGCTATGTCTGGCTCGCGGGCGAGGCCCGGGCCAGCCGCTCCGTCCGCCGCCACCTGCGCCGCACGCTGGGCTGGCCGCAGAGCGACTTCTACACGTGCGGCTACTGGCAGATCGAGGCCGAGAAGTGGCAGGCCCGCTACGACGAGGTCGCCGCGCAGGTCGAGTCGAAGGTCCTGGAGGCCCAGGCACTCGCGGCGACCGACCAAGGCCGCTACCTCGACGCCCTCGAGGACATCTACGAGTCCGTCGGCCTGTAGACGACGTACCGAAGCCCAGCCGTTGGTCGCAGCCCCCTCGCTGGTCGAGTGGTGAGGCCGCCCGCGGCAGGAGATCCCCTCCGCTGGTCGAGTGGTGAGGCCGGCCGCGGCCGAGCCGTATCGAGACCCGGTCACGTGCAGGCACCCGTCAGCCGCTCTCCGGTAGAACCGAGATCCTCAACCTGACCACCGTCTCGATACGTCGCGCTCGTCCCTCGCGCAACACTCGACGACCCGGACAGCCGGCTTCGCCGGGGACACCTACGAGGCGGCCTCGTGCGTGAAGTACGTCGGTCGCCGCGGCACGATGAGCAGCGGCATGCCGGCCTCGGCCGGGGTGCGGTCGGCCTTGCGGTGGTTGCAGCGCAGGCACGCGGCCACGGCGTTGTCCCACGTGAGCATGCCGCCGCGACTGCGCGGGATGACGTGGTCGACCGTGTCGGCGTGCCCACCGCAGTACGCGCAGGCCTTGTCGCGCGCCTTGATCGCCGACTTGGTGCAGATCTCGGAGCGGCGGTACATCCACCGGGTCACGACGTAGCGCACGAGTCGCAGGACCTTCGGACGGGGGAACGGACCGTACGTCCCGCCGGCCTCCTCCTCGATGACCGCGACCTGCCGCACCAGCATCTTGATGGCGTGGCGCAGGGACACGCGTTGCAGCGGTTCGTAGCTGGCGTTGAGCACCAGCACGTGGGATTCGGACATCGTGGGCCTCTCCGAGGCCAAGAGTAGACGCATCCCGGACGCGACGGGATGAACTTCGCGTGTCGACTCGACTGCGGTTGCAGGGTCTGTGCCAGGTCCGAGGGTGAGGGGCAGATGCGGCACCCCGACTTCTCCGGTAGACGTGGGGGGCTGTGAAACACGTCTGACACGAACCGGACCTAGGGTGGCGCGAGTGAGCGAGACGAGTCTCTTCGACGACTACGGCCCGATGGTCGGCTTCGACGAGATGTACGCCGAGCCCGTGGGTGGACCGGCCGTCCGCGACGAGTACGGCGCCATCCACCAGGCCTTCCGCGCGATGGGCGACGACGAGATCCGCGTCCGGGCGGACGCCCTCGCGTCGTCGTACCTCGACCAGGGCGTCACGTTCGGTGTCGCGGGCGAGGAGCGTCCGTTCCCGCTCGACATCGTTCCTCGCGTGATCGAGGCCGCCGACTGGCGCCACGTCGACCTCGGCGTGCAACAGCGCGTCAAGGCGCTCGAGGCGTTCCTGGCCGACGTCTACGGCCCCGGCGAGCTGTTCCACGACGGTGTGGTTCCCCGTGAAACCGTCGTCACCTCGCCGCACTACCACCGCGTCGTCGCCGGTCTGGAGCCCGCGAACGGCGTGCGGGTGCACGTGGCGGGCGTCGACCTGATCCGCGACGGCGACGGCAACTTCCGGGTGCTCGAGAACAACGTGCGCGTGCCGTCGGGCGTCTCGTACGTCATGACCAACCGGCGGGCCCTGTCCGGCGCGCTGCCGGAGGTCTTCGCCGACCACCGCATCCGACCCGTGCAGCAGTACTCGCGCAACCTGCTCGCTGCGCTGCGGGCCGCCTCGCCCGCCGGCGTGAGCGAGCCGACCGTCGTGGTGCTGACCCCCGGTGTCTACAACTCGGCGTACTTCGAGCACACGCTGCTCGCCCGCACGATGGGCGTCGAGCTCGTGGAGCCGCGCGACCTCGTGTGCCAGGGCGGACGCGTCCTGATGCGCACGACACGAGGGCTCGAGCCGGTGCACGTCATCTACCGGCGCATCGACGACGAGTTCATCGATCCCGCGCAGTTCCGCCCCGACTCGATGCTGGGCGTCCCGGGCCTGATCACGGCGGCGCGCGCCGGCAACGTCACGATCGCCAACGCGATCGGCAACGGTGTCGCCGACGACAAGCTGCTCTACACCTACGTGCCCGACCTCATCCGGTACTACCTGAGCGAGGAGCCCATCCTGCGCAACGTCGACACGTGGCGCGTGGGCGAGGCCGACCAGCGCGAGGAGGTGCTCGACCGGCTCGCGGAGCTCGTGCTGAAGCCGGTCGACGGCTCCGGCGGCAAGGGCATCGTGATCGGTCCGGCGGCGTCGGCGGCCGAGCTCGACGAGCTGCGCGTCAAGATCCACGCCGACCCGCGCGCCTGGATCGCGCAGCCGGTCATCTCCCTCTCGACCGTGCCCACGCTCGTGGAGCAGGGCATCCGTCCGCGGCACGTCGACCTGCGACCGTTCGCGGTCAACACCGGCGACGACGTCCACGTGCTCCCCGGCGGCCTGACGCGTGTCGCACTCCCCGAGGGCGAGCTCATCGTCAACTCCAGCCGCGGCGGTGGGTCGAAGGACACCTGGGTGCTGGCCGATCCGCTCGTCGACCCCGATCCGCTCGACGAGGTCGCGATCGAGGAGCCCGAGGGCTCGCGGCGCGACAAGGCCCGCAAGGACAAGCCCCGCTCCGGCGTCGCCCAGGTGCAGTCCCAGTCCCAGGGCGCACAGTCCCAGAGCCAGTCGGCGGGCCAGTCGCTCGATGCGCCGACGATCGACGGAGAGGTGGCGTGATGCTCAGCCGCATCGCCGAGTCGCTGTTCTGGATCGGTCGCTACCTCGAGCGCGCCGACGACACCGCCCGCATCCTCGACGTCGAGCTGCAGGTCCTCGTGGAGGACCCCATGATCGACGAGGAGCACTCCTGCCGTCAGCTGCTCAAGGTCATGGGCGTCGAGGAGCTGCCGTCGGTCGTGAACCGCTGGACCGTCCTCGACCTGCTCGCGCACAACCCCGACTCCTACTCCTCGATCGCGTCCACCGTCGACGCGGCGCGGGAGAACGCGCGAGGCGCGCGCGAGACGCTCTCGACCGACATGTGGGCCGCGATCAACACGATGTGGCGCGGGCTGCCGTCGGCGCGAGCGATGCGCTCGACCGACATGTTCGCGTGGGTCCGTAACCGCACCGCGATGATCGCCGGCATCGCCGACTCGACCATGACGCGCGACGAGGGCTGGCAGTTCTTCGTCCTGGGTCGCAGCATCGAGCGCGTCGACATGACCGCCCGGCTCCTGTCCACCGCTTCGCTCGCGGGCGAGGCCCAGCTGGCCTGGCCCACGACGCTCCGCGCGTGCGGCGCGTACGAGGCGTTCATCCGCGCGTACCGCGGCGTCGAGGCCGACGGACTGGCGGCGGAGTTCCTGCTGCTCGACCGCTGGTTCCCGCGCTCGGTCGTCTCGGCGCTCGTCGAGGCGGAGAAGGCGCTCTCGACCCTGGAGGCCGGCGGCCAGCGCTCGGGCTTCAGCGACGAGGGCCTGCGCCTGCTCGGCCGGGCCCGCACCGAGCTGGAGTACCGCCCGCTCGCCGAGATCGTGTACGACCTGCCGACCGAGATGGAGCGGCTCCAGCGCAGCTGCGCGGCGGCCAGCGAGGCCGTGACCTCGCGCTACTTCTCGCTCGCGGAGTCCCGCGTGTGGAGCGAAGGAGTGACGCTGTGAGCGAGCAGTCCCAGTCCCCGTTCCCGTCCCAGTTCTCGTCGCCAGCGCCGCAGGGTCTGCAGCTGCGCATCCGCCACACGACGGGGTACGCCTACTCCGAGGGCGCCACGGCCTCGTACAACGAGGCCCGCATGACGCCGCTCACGACGAGCGACCAGACGCTGCTTCGCTCGCGGCTCGAGATCAGCCCGAGCCCGTGGACCTTCGAGTTCCGCGACTACTGGGGCTCGACCGTCACGGCGTTCGAGGTGCACGAGGACCACGACGCGCTCGAGGTCGTCGCCACCTCGACGGTCGAGACGTCGGGAGCCACGCCGGTCCCGGCCGGCACCGCGTGGGACGAGCTCGACGCGCTCGCCGACGAGTGGTGCGAGTACCTCATGGCGTCACCCTGGACCACCCCGCCGGAGGACCTGCTCGCGGCGCTCGAGCCCCTGCGGGCCGAGTCAGCCACCCCGAGCGACTTCGCCGTCGCGGTGG
>JAHEXN010000176.1 GCA_023252095.1 Actinomycetes bacterium
TAGCGCGGGTCGCCACCTGGCCTCGTGACGGTGGTGGGGGACAAGCGGCATGGACCACGCGTGGTGTGAGAGTTCGCCGGTCGGGTGACCGCCGTCGGGGACGAGGTCTGATGCTTCGCGGTTGCTCCGGCAGCCGCATTGCATCGTTCCTCATCGGTGGATGACGAGGGATGATGCGGTGCGGTTGCTGGCGCGACCCTGATGCATCATCGCCGGTCCACCACGGCGTGCGGTCGGGGAACGGACCGTCGAGGCTCCCGCTTCCGGTCCGTGCCGCTTGTCAGGGGCGACGCGGGCGGTCAGATCACCGCGGATGCTGCGGCAGCAGTCACTCACCCGCGGCGCGGGCGACCTCCTCGGCGAAGCGGGACTGCGAGGCCTCCCACGAGAGCGAGGCGGACTTGGTGCGGGCGCCGTCGCCGAGGAAGCGGCGCCAGGACGGGTCGCTGAGGATCTCGCCGATCGCCTTGGTGAGCTGGGCCTGCGTGTCGACGAGGATGCCGGAGTCCTTGTGGTCGATCGACTCCTGCGTGCCACCCGCCGAGGCGTAGGCGACCGTCGGGGTGCCGTGCAGACCGGCCTCGCCCACCACGAGACCCCAGCCCTCCTTGAGCGACGGCATCGCCATGACCCAGGCCTCGGCCAGGAGCTGGTGCTTCGTGGCGTCGTCGACGAAGCCGTGGAACGTCACGCGGTTCGCGACCCCGCGAGCCTCGGCGTGGGCGCGGAGCTCGTCGCCCCACCAGCCGTCGCCGGCGACGTCGAGCGTGAGCTCGGGGTGCTCGTCCGCAAGGTCGGCGAGGGTGTCGATCGCGTGCTCGACCTGCTTGTGCGGCACGAGCCGGCCCAGCACGCACAGGCGCGGTGTCGTGCTGCGCGGGCCGCCGAGGCGCGGTGCCGGGACCGTGCCGTTGTGCACGATCGCGATGCGGTCACGGTCGACGCCGAGGTCGACGAGCTCCAGTCGTGTTGCCTGCGAGACCGTGACGTACCGCGAGCGCCGGTACATCCGCGGTGCCAGACGGCTCTCGATCCACCAGCCGACGCGGCCGATGAGCCCCGGATAGACGACGGGCCACTGCTCGCGGTGCACGTGGTGCAGCAGCACCAGAACCGGCTTGCGAGTGGCCCAGCGCGTGAAGAACGGCAGGCCGTTCTGGACGTCGACCACGAGGTCGACGCGGCCGTAACGGCCCAGCAGCAGGCGGGCGAAGATCTGGAGGTAGACACCGAACTTGGCGCCGCTGCGCACAAACCGCACCCCGTCGATGGTTTCGACCTTCGCAGCCCCCTCGAACGACGCGGCGGCGATCGTGACGCGGTGGCCGCGCTCGGCGAGTCCGCGAGCCATCTGCTCGACGTAGAACTCGGAGCCGCCACCCTCGGGGTGGCTGGTGTCGCGCCAGTTGCAGAACAGCACGTGCATGTCGAATCGTTCTCCCTCAAGAACCCTGCGCACCGGAGTCCCTCAACTCAGGCGTCGGATCGTGACGCAGGTCACGATCCGTCCCTGACGGTATCACCTGCCTGGTCCCCGGGCGGTTATCGTGACGCCGTGACAGCCGACGGTGAGGCAGGTGGAGCGGCGTCGGACCGACCCGCCGAGCTCACGCACCGCTTCCGTCTGGCGGTCGGCTGCCTCGTCCTGACCGCGCTGGCGTTCCTGCAGCAGCCGGGCCGCATCGTGGCCGACACGAAGCTCGACCTCGTCGTGGATCCGGGAGGATTCCTCCAGCGATCGCTGACGATGTGGGACGCGGAGGGCTTCCTCGGGCAGGTCCAGAACCAGGCGTACGGCTACCTCTTCCCGATGGGGCCCTTCTTCTGGCTCGGCCGGCTCGCCGACCTCGACCCGTGGGTCGTGCAGCGCCTGTGGTGGGCGTTGCTGTGGGGTGTCGCCTTCGTCGGGATGGCCCGGCTGGCCCGCGCCCTGGGCGTGGGCACCCCGAACCTGCAGCTGCTCGCCGGGCTCCTCTACGCGTTGTCACCCCGGGTTCTGACGATCATGGGCGTCAACTCGATCGAGGCGTGGCCCGCCTCGCTCGCGCCGTGGGTCCTGCTGCCGCTCGTGGTCGGGGTCGCCTCGGGACGTCCGCGCCTGCGTGCCGCCCAGAGCGCGCTGGCCGTCGGCTGCATCGGCGGCGTCAACGCGGTCGCGACCGCTGCGGTCCTACCGCTGGCGACGCTGTGGCTCCTGATGGCGCCGCGGGGTGAGGCCCGACGCCGCATGCTCCGGTGGTGGCCGCCGCTGGTGCTGGCCGTGACGGCCTGGTGGTGGCTGCCGCTGGTCCTGCTGGGTCGGTACAGCCCGCCGTTCCTCGACCACATCGAGGGCGCCACGACGACGACGGTCAGCGCGTCGGTCCTCGACGCCCTTCGCGGCACCACGAACTGGGTGCCGCGGGCCACCACCTCCTATGAGGCGGGGCGCGACCTCCTGATCTGGCCCTCGACCGTCGTCGCCCTCGCGGTCGTGGCGGCGATCGGGCTCGCGGGCCTCGCGCACCGTCGCATGCCGCACCAGCGGTTCCTCGTCGCCGGTCTCCTGGCCGGGGTCGTGCTCACTACGCTCGGGCACACGGTCGGCGTCAGCGGCTGGGGTGCCGGGGGGATGCAGGACCTCCTCGACGGCCCCCTCGCGGCGATGCGCAACATCCACAAGTTCGACCCGGTCGTCCGCATCCCCGTGGTCCTCGGGTCCGTGCACTTGCTCGCCGTGGTGCTCGCCCGGGTCCGTGAGACCGACGACGCCGAGTCGGCGCGCTGGTTCACACGAGCCGTCGCGGTCGTCGTCGCTGCCGGGGTCGCCGCAGCCATCGCCCCGGTGTGGACCGCCCGGGTGGCCAACCCGGGCAGCTTCGTGTCCGTGCCGGCCTACTGGGCGGAGGCCGCCGACTGGGTGGGAGAGCAGCCGGGCAGCACGACGCTCCTGGCACCCTCGACCCGGTTCGGCGACTACCTCTGGGGCAGCACGGGTGACGACGTCATGCAGCCCCTCGCGAGCTCGGCGTGGACCAGCCGCCTCCTGGTGCCGCTCACGCCGGACGGCACCGTCCGGCTGATGGACTCGATCACGAACCAGCTCGCCTCGGGCACCGCCGCGACGGGTCTGCCAGCCACGCTGAGCCGAGCCGGGATCGACCACCTGATGGTGCGCTTCGACCTGGCGGAGGCGAGTGACCCGGAACGCGCCGAGCTCGCGTGGCGCACGCTCCGGTCGACGCCGGGAATCTCGCTCGCCGAGACCTTCGGCCCGCCGGTCGGTGGTCCCGCGCAGGTCCAGGACGTGCTGGCACGTCGCTTCGTCGACGGGGGGTGGCGGACCCAGCATCCGGCGATCGCCGTCTTCGTGGTCGACCGCGACGCCGCGGGTGCTGATCAGCCGGACTCCACCCCGCTCGGGGACGTTCCCGTCGTCGTCGGCGGATCCGAGACGGTGACGGACCTGGACCGCCTCGGTGTGCTGGACCCGGGACCCGTCCTGCTCGCGGGGGACCGACCCGAGGGAGCCACCGGACCCTGGGTCCTGACCGACGGGCTCCGCCGGTCGGAGGTCGACTTCGCGCTCGTCGACCGCAACCGCTCAGCCTCGTTGACCGTCGACGACCCCTACACGCTCGACCGGGCGGGCCACGACTTCTCTTCTGCGGCCGACGACGCCTCCCGTGCGGTGCCGCAGCTGCGGGGTGCCACGTCGCTGACGGCGTCGTCGGCGCGTGGATGGGTCAACTCCGAGGGCCTGGTGTCACCGTCGGCCGCGCCGTGGGCCGCCTTCGACGGCGACGACCGGACCGCGTGGCGTGCCGTGGGCACGACGGGTCGGCTCGACCTCGAGCTCGGTGGACCGCGCGACGCGGGAGAGGTGACGATCCGCGCGGGCCTGGCGCCGGGCGAGACCGAGCAGGTCGTCGTGGCGACCGAGCGTGGCGAGGTCAGGCGCACGCTCCGGGGGAACGAGCCCGTGACCGTGCGGGTCGGAACGGTGGGCTCCCTGCGGATCGACGTCGCCCGGACGTCCGAAGGGACCGGCGCAGACGCGCAGCTGGCGGACGTCGCGGCGACGGGGCTCGACCTGTCCCGCCCCCTGGTGCTCCCCGAGGTCGACCGAGCGGATCGGATCGTCCTGGGTCTCGACCAGGGCGAACGACCGTCGTGCCTGGCCATCGGCTCGATCGACCGGTGCCGCGCTGGCGTCGGTGACCCGGGGGAGGACGCCTACGGGTTCGACCGTGTGGTGACCCTGGGCGAGGGCGACACCTACGCCGTCGACCTCTCGACGCAGGCGGTCGCCGGTGCAGCACTCGACGCACTCGTCCAGCAGGGGTCGCCGCTGCAGGTGCGGACCAGCTCGACCCTCTCGGCCGACCCGCGCACCTCCGCCTCGCGCACGATCGACGGGTCCGACACGACCGGTTGGATCGCCGCCGTCGGCGACGCGCAGCCCACGATGACCTTGACGTGGGCGTCGCCGCAGACCGTCAGCGTCCTCGGGCTGCCCACCGACCCGAGCCTGCCGGCGTCCTCGGTGGATGCCGTCACGGTCACGACCGACGACGGCACGACGGTCGAGGCCGACGTCACCGACGGGATCGCGATCATCCCTGAGGTCACCTCGACGAGCCTGACGATCGAGCTGACCTCGGCCAGGGACGCGCTGGACGACGAGCGGGGCGGGCTCACGGCGCACCTCCCGGTGGGGGTCAGCGAGCTGTCGGTGCTGGACGCTCCGGCGGGTCGCGTCGTGCCGAGCGACGCGCCGACCGACTGGGGGTGCGGCACGGGCCCCACGATCACGGTCGACGGCGCGGCGACGGAGACCTCGCTCGTCGGGACGACCGAGGAGCTGTTGACGGGGCGGACCGTTCCGACCCGGATGTGTGCCGACATCGGCGACGTGGCGCTTCCGGATGGGGAGTCACGGCTCGGCGTGGTCGCGTCCGACGTCGCCCTGGCCGGGGAGCTGGTCCTGACCTCCACGGCCCCGCGGAGCGCCACCGGGGCCGGGCAGGACCTCGTCACGGCCCGGCACAACACCAATCCCGGGTGGGAAGGGCGGGTCGACGGCGACGTCGTCCCGTCCGTCGTCGTCGACGGATGGCAGCAGGGGTACCTCGTCGATGCGGGGGACGTCAGTGCGCTCGAGGCCGTCTACGCCCCAGGCGCGACGTACCGGGCGGCCATCGTCGGCGGAGGCGTGCTCGCGCTGCTCGTCGCCGTGGGGACGGTCATCGGCACCTGGCGCATGCGCCGGCGCCCGGCGACGGCTCCGGAGGCCGTGCGCGCGTCGCTGTGGTCGTCCCGCGTCGTGCTCGCCGTGGCCGGCGCGGTCACGGTCGGTCTCGTCGCCGGCGGGATGGGGGTGCTGGCCCTCGCGGCGGCGTCGGCACTCGTGTCGTTCGTCCGGACTGAACGGGTCGGGACGGGTGCTCTCGCTGCAGCAGTCGCGGTCGCTGCCGGAGGCGTCATCACGGCAGTCGTCGCCGACCCCACCACGCTGACACCTGCCTCGGCTCAGTGGTGCGGCGTGCTGGGGCTCGTGTCCCTGTTGGCCGTCGTGCTCGAACCTCGGTGGCCCAGGCGGTTCGCAGGGCGTTCCACGACGCGGTAGAGGACCTCGCTGACGAGCTGGCTGATGGTGAGGACGATCACGAGCAGCAGTGGCCACGAGATGTCGAACTGCGTGAACCCCAAGCCAGGGACGACGAGCTCGATCACGAGCAGGTGGCAGCAGAAGAGGGCGTAGGACGTGTGGCCGAGGTGCCGCATCACCGGGTGGGCGAGCCAGGACGCCTCCCGCGGCGCCAGCACGCAGGGCGCCACGAGCAGCGCTGCCGCAACGGCGTAGCCGACGTGACGCACGAGGGCGCCGTCGAGATCGGGCTGGACGAGACCGACCGGCCCGCCGAGCGGCGTGGCGACGAGCAGGAGGACCGCGGCGGATGCGATCCAGCAGGACACGCGGTCCGCGGCGAGGCGACATGCCGTCCGGGTGACCCGGGACGGCGCGCCGTCCGCGTCGATCGCCAGGGCGGCCAGCGCGATGCCGGCGACGAACCACGTCAGGTGCGAGGGCAGTTGGGCGCGGAGCCCGACGGCCAGGGCCTGCTCGGAGGACCAGGTCGCGACATTCCACAGCAGGCTCAGGACGACGACCCCGCCGAGCGTTGCCGCCAGGCGACGGCGGCTGCCTCGTGCGAGCCGGACTAGGGCCCATCCGAGCAGCGGCAGCACGAGGTAGAAGCACGCCTCGACGGTCAGGCTCCACATCTGGGTCAGCCCCGCCGGCAGGGTCGGGTCGACGAGATGGGCCACCAGCGTCAGGTTCTGCAGCCAGACACCGAGGCCGTCGCCGCGGTTCTCCGGGAGCAGCGCCATCGCCGCGACGACCGTCAGGACGTAGACAGGGAAGATGCGGAAGACGCGCTTGCGGTAGTAGCGCCGCACTGACCCGGGGGGCGACGGGGCGGCGGCGACCACGAGCGCTCGGGCGACCCACGGCCGGCCGAGCAGGAATCCCGACAGCACGAAGAAGATCGCGACACCGACCTCGAGCCGGTGCGTGAGGGCGCCCAGGACGCCGTCGCCGTAGATGCCGGCCCAGAACGCCGTGTGCGTCGCCACGACCGCGATCGCGCCGACGGCGCGCATGCCGTCGAGCTCGGCGTAGGTGCGGCTCTGGACGGACATGCTCCGATCGTCGCACGCCGATCGATCACGAGGCAGGGCTCGATCGTCCGACGGTCGGTCTAGGCTCACTCGCATGGACGACGCCGACCGGATGCTCCAGTTCATCGACGCCTCGCCGTCACCGTTCCACGCCTGCGCGACGGCAGCGGCCTGGCTCGTCGAGGCCGGTTGGGTCGAGGTCGCGGAGCGGGACCCGTGGCCGTCCGAGCCGGGCCGCTACCTCATACGTCGTGGCGGGTCGCTCGTCGCGTGGTCGACGACCGCCTCCTCGGACCCGGCCGACGCGTTCCGGATCGTGGGGGCGCACACCGACAGCCCGAACCTGCGGCTCAAGCAGCACCACGACCGCCGTTTCGCGAACCTCGCGGTCCTGGCGCTCGAGCCGTACGGTGGCCCGCTGCTGACGACGTGGCTCGACCGTGACCTCGGCGTCGCGGGGCGCCTCGGCCTGCGCGACGGCACCGAGCGGCTCGTGCACGTGGCCGATCCCGTCCTGCGCGTCCCGAACCTCGCGATCCACCTGGATCGCGACGCGTCGACCGCGCCCGACCGCCAGCGTCACCTCGACGCGGTGTGGGGAACCGGCGACGAGCCGTTCCTGACCTGGCTCGGACGGCGTGAGGGCTTCGACCCGGCCGACGTGCTCGGATTCGAGCTCATGACGACCGACACCCTGCCGTCGGCCCGGGTCGGCGCGAACGGCGAGTTCCTGGCCGCACCGCGCCTCGACAATCAGGCGACCTGCTTCGCCGCTGTGCAGGCCCTGATC
>JAHEXN010000177.1 GCA_023252095.1 Actinomycetes bacterium
GTCGGGGCCGAAGCCGCGCTCGCGGCGGACGGTCAGCGACTTGTGGCGCAGCAGGTCGATCCGCGGGTGCTCGGCGTCGTAGCCGCGCGGCGACGTCTTGAGCCGCTGCCCGCCGCGGACCCACCCGGCTGACTCGAGCGTCTCGACGATGGCCTCCAGCTCGGCACCGAAGGTCTCGTGCACGATCGCCTCGCGCAGGCTCGCGACGCGCGCGGGGGAGGCGTCGTAGAAGCCGGCGCCGGTCACGATGCCGGGCGCTCCGATCTGCAGGTAGTACCCGAGGGCCGGACCGATCGCGGTGAAGATTCCCTGGTGCGTCTTGTACGGCGTCTTGTCCTTCGAGAAGCGCACGTCGCGGTACGGCCGGAAGATCTTGGGCTGCCCGAACTCGTCGCCAATTGCCGCGACGAAAGCCTTCGCCGGCGCTGCGACGTGCTCGTCGTAGCGGTGCCGGTTCTCGGCCCAGAAGGTCTTGGTGTTGTCGGCCTCGAGGTCGTCGTAGAAGTCGAGCGCAGCCTCGGGGAATCCGTCGAACGTCACCGGTCGAGCCTACGCACCGGTCGTGACCGGTCCACGGTGTGATCCATCTCGCTTCGCTCAACCGGTCGACAGGGTCTAGGTTAGGCAAGGCTTTCCAACTGACCCGAAAGGACCAGGCGTGCCCTCCTCGGACCACCTGCTCACGATCGACTCGATCGACGAGTACGCCGCGACGCTGCACCGCGGCGTCGATCATCTCGCGCGCCACCTGTCCGGCCTCGAGCGCCCCTTCTCCGGCATCACGCCGGCCGACTCCGCCGCCAAGGTCGACCCCATCGACCTCGACGGCCCCACCCTCGACCTCGAGGGCGTGCTCGCCGAGCTGAGCGAGGTCTACCTCGACGACGCCGTCTGGTTCCACGACCCGCGCTACGCGGCTCACCTCAACTGCCCCGTGGTCGTGCCGGCGTTGCTCGCCGAGGTGTTCGTCTCGGCGGTCAACTCCTCGCTCGACACGTGGGACCAGAGCGCGGGCGGCACCCTGATCGAGCGCAAGCTGATCGACTGGACTGCGCGTCGCATCGGCTTCGGCGCGGAGTCCGACGGCATCTTCACGAGCGGCGGCACGCAGTCGAACCTGCAGGCCCTCCTGCTCGCGCGTGGTCAGGCCTGCCTCGCCGAGAACGACCCCACGGCGCCGCTCGCCGCCACCCTCGCGCGCCTGCGCATCTTCGCGACGGCCGAGAGCCACTTCAGCGTGCAGAAGGCCGCGAGCGTCATGGGCCTCGGGGCCGAGGCGGTCGTGCTGGTGCCGACCGACCACCTGCACCGCATGGACCCCTTCGCGCTCGCCGACTCGCTCGCCAGCGCCGCCGCGCACGACCTGTTGCCGATGGCGGTCGTCGCCACGGCGGGCACCACCGACCTCGGCGCGATCGACCCGGTCGACCGCATCGCCGACGTGTGCCGTGCCCACGACACCTGGCTCCACGTCGACGCGGCCTACGGCGGCGGCCTGCTCGCCTCGACTCGTCGCCGTCACCTGCTGGCAGGCATCGAGCGGGCCGACTCGGTCACGATCGACTTCCACAAGACGTGGTTCCAGCCGGTCAGCTCCAGCGCGGTCATCGTGCGCGACGCCGAGACGATGCGCCACGTCACGTGGCACGCCGACTACCTCAACCCCAAGGCCGCCCAGTTGCCCAACCAGGTCGACAAGAGCATGCAGACGACCCGCCGCTTCGACTCGCTCAAGCTCTGGACGACGCTGCGCATGACCGGCGCCGACGCGATCGGCGACATGTTCGACACGACGATCGACCTCGCCCGCGAGCTCTTCTGGGTCCTGACCGACGACGAGTGGGCCGCCGACTTCGAGGTCGCGATGCAGCCCACGCTCTCGACCGTGGTGTTCCGGTTCCGTCCCGCCGAGGTCGACCCCGCCGACGCCTCGGCGCTCAACACCCGCATCCGACGAGAGCTCTTTGCCGGCGGCGAGGGGGTCGTGGCGTCGACGACGTTCCACGGCGAGACGTGGCTCAAGCTGACCCTGCTCAACCCCACGGCCACGGTCGGTGGACTGTGCGACCTGCTCGACCTCGTGCGCGCGACGGGCCACCGATTGCTGGACACGACAGGAGTGACCCGATGAGGTCTCGATACACCGCCCTCGTTCATCGGGCGGCACTCGACCACCGGAGCTCGGAGGTCACCCGATGAACGCCAACCACGACGTCATCGGCATCGGAGTCGGCCCGTTCAACCTCGGGCTCGCCGCGCTCGCCGAGCCGCTCGACGACCTCGACGCGGTCTTCCTGGAGTCGCGCGACCAGTTCGAGTGGCACCCGGGCATGGTGCTCGAGGACGCGACGCTGCAGGTGCCGTTCATGGCCGACCTCGTCACGATGGCCGACCCCACGTCGCGCTTCTCCTACCTGAACTTCCTCAAGCAGGTCGGGCGCCTCTACCCGTTCTACATCCGCGAGAGCTTCTACCCGCTGCGCTCGGAGTTCGTGGAGTACGGGCGCTGGGTCGCCGACCAGCTGGACGGCGTGCACTTCGGTCGTCACGTCGAGGAGGTCACGCACGACGGCGAGCAGTACGTCGTGCGGGCCCGCGTGGGCCAGGAGACCCAGACCTACCGCGCGCCGCGCCTCGTGCTCGGCACCGGCTCCACCCCGTACGTGCCGCCGGCGGCGGCCGAGCACGTCGCCAGCGACGCGCCGGCCGTGCACTCTTCGGAGTACGTGCAGAACCGCGAGGCGCTGCTGGCCCGCGAGAGCGTCACGATCGTGGGCAGCGGTCAGAGCGCGGCCGAGATCTATCTCGATCTCCTCACCGCCGGCGGACCCCAGGTCACGTGGATCACGCGGTCACCGCGGTTCTTCCCAATGGAGTACACCAAGCTCACGCTCGAGATGACCTCGCCGGAGTACACCGCGTACTTCCAGGGCCTGCCCGACGTCACGCGTGAGACGCTCCTGCGCGAGCAGCGTGGCCTCTACAAGGGCATCAGCGGCGACCTCGTCGACACGATCTACGACACGCTCTACCGCCTCCGGGCGCAGGGGCGCTGCGACACCCGCCTGCTCACGGCGACTGAGCTGACCGACCTCACGTGGGACGGTGAGGCGTTCTCGCTGCGCCTGCGTCACACCGAGACCGGGGAGGCCTTCGGGTCAGGCGCGGGTGCGGTCGTGCTGGCGACGGGCTACCGCTCGGTCGTGCCCGCGTTCCTCGACGGCGTCCGCGACCGCATCCGCTGGGACGAGCGCGGACGCTACCTCGCGAGTGCGGACTACCAGATCGGCACCGAGCCGGGCGAGATCTGGGTGCAGAACGGCGAGGAGCACACGCACGGCTTCGTGGCGCCCGACCTCGGCATGGGCGCGTTCCGCAGCTCGGTCATCCTGGCGTCGATGCTGGGCCGCGAGGTCTACCCCGTCGAGACGCGCATCGCGGTGCAGGAGTTCGGCACGCCGTCGTGGGCCCGTCTGCGGGAGGGTGCGCGATGACCGCCTCCGCGGTGGGCGTGATCGGCTTCGAGCCGCTCGACCTCGACCGCCATCTCGAGCTGCTGCACGCGTGGGTCACGCACCCGCGGTCGGTGTACTGGGAGATGCAGGATGCGTCGCTCGACGACGTCCGCACCGAGTACGCGGCGATCGCGGCGAACCCGCACCACGAGGCCGTGCTCGGCGCGGTTGACGGCGCTCCGGCGTTCCTCGTCGAGCGGTACGACCCTGCCCACTCCGAGCTGGCGGATCACCTCGTGCACGCCGATGGCTGGGTGGGGATGCACGTTCTCGTGGCCCCGCTCGCGGACGGTGCGAGCCCTGCACCTGGGTTCACCGACGCCGTGTTCGCCGCCGTCATGGCGTGGCTGTTCGAGGACCCCGAGGTCACCCGCGTGGTCGTGGAGCCCGACGCCCGCAACGAGGCGATCCGGGCCAAGAACGTCGCCGCAGGATTCGCCGAGCTGCACGAGATCGAGCTGTCCACCAAGACCGCGATGCTCAGCACGTGCAGCCGCGAGGCGTTCGCCGCGAGCCGGCTCGGGGCCGGCCTTGGGGGTGCCCATGCCCTCGTCTGACACGCTCGCGCCGTCGGTGGATCCCTCCGTGACCCACCTCGAGCCGGTCGCGATGGAGCAGGCTCACCGGCACCTCGTCGCGAAGATCCTGGCCGAGCTGACCCATGAGCGCCTGCTGGCGCCGCGGCCCGCCCCGGGACAGGTCGACACCTGGCTCGTCACGACCGAGCGTGGTTCGGAGTACCGCTTCCGAGGCCGTGTGCACCGCCTCGAGCACTGGACCGTCGACCCGGCCAGCATCGTCCGCACGATCGACGGCGCCGAGTCCGCCGTCGACGCGCTCGATGCGGTCGTCGACCTCGCCGACGTGCTCGGCATCCCCGACGCGCTGCTGCCGGTGTACCTCGAGGAGGTGGCCTCCACCCTGCAGGCGGCGGCGTGGAAGCGCACGCACCACCGACTCACGTCGGCCGACCTCGTGCACGCCGACCTGCCCACGATCGAGGCGGCGATGACGGAGGGGCATCCGGCCTTCATCGCCAACAACGGACGGATCGGCTTCTCGCTCGACGACTTCGCCGCGTACGCGCCTGAGGCCGGAGCGCCCGTCCGACTGCAGTGGACTGCGGTGCGCCGCCGCCTCGCCCACCTCTCGGTCGGCGAGGGCTGGGACGAGGCCTCGCTGTGGGCGCACGAGCTCGACGACGACCTCGTGGCTGGTTGGCGCGAGTTGCTGCGCGGTCTGGGCGAGGACCCCGACGACTACCTGTTCGCTCCGGCCCACCCGTGGCAGTGGCAGCACAAGCTCGCGATCACGTTCGCCCCTGACGTCGCCCGCCGCGACATCGTGCCATTGGGGCCGGGCCGCGACGACCACCGGGCGCAGCAGTCGATCCGCACGTTCCTCAACGCGTCCGACCCGGCCCGCCACTACGTCAAGACCGCCCTCTCGATCCAGAACATGGGCTTCCTGCGCGGTCTCTCGCCGCACTACATGCGCCCGACCCCGGCGATCAACGACTGGGTGGCGGGTCGCGTGCGCACCGATCCCGAGCTGCGGGAGTGCGGCTTCGACGTGCTCCGCGAGGTCGCGGCGATCGGCTACACCGGCGGCGCCTACCAGCGGCTGCCCCAGCCGTCGGCGCACCAGAAGATGTTCGCCGCGCTGTGGCGCGAGAGTGCCACGTCCCGCCTGCGCGACGGCGAGCGGGCCGCCACGATGGCCTCGCTCCTGCACCGCGATGCCGACGGCGTCAGCCTGGTGTCACAGCTCGTGGCGGCCTCGGGCCTGTCCGCCGGCGACTGGCTCGCGCGGTACCTCCGCGCCTACCTGCGTCCGCTCGTCCACTGCCTCGCGCAGCACCGTCTGGCCTTCATGCCGCACGGCGAGAACCTGATCCTCGTGCTGCGCGACCACGTGCCGGAGCGCGTGCTCATGAAGGACGTCGGGGAGGAGGTCGCGGTCTTTGCGGGGGTCGAGGTGCCCGACGACATCGCCCGCATCAAGGTCGACGTCGAGCCCGACCTGCAGGTGCTGTCGATCCTGACCGACGCCGTGGACGGGTTCCTCCGCTTCCTCGCGGCGATCTGCGCCGACGACGGTCTCCTGTCCGACGACGAGTTCTGGTCGCTGGCACGCGAGGTCGTCCAGCAGCACGCCGCCGACCACCCCGAGCTCGCCGACCGTCTGGCCGAGCTCGACGTCCTGCGCCCGCGGTTCGCCCACTCGTGCCTGAACCGGCTCCAGCTGCGCAACACGCTGCAGATGGTCGACCTGGCTGACCAGGCGTCTTCGCTCATCATGGCCGGCGAGCTCGCCAACCCGCTTGCTGTCGCCGGGAGCCGCGCCACGTGACGATCGAGCACGATCCGCACGGCGTCCCCGTCATCCGTGGTGCGAACCTGCTCGAGGTCGCTCGTGAGCAGGGACGCTCGGTCGCCCGCGAACGTGGTTGGCAGATCGAGCTCGAACGACTGCGGGGCGAGGGGCGCACGGCCGAGATCCTCGGCGCCGCGGGCGTCCCGTGGGACGTGTTCGCGCGGCGGTCGCTGCTCGAGGAGGTCGCCAAGCACGCCTACCGGGGTCTGGACGCGACGAGTCGCGCGTTCGTCGACGCGTTCGTCGCCGGTGTCAACGGCGGGCTCGTGTCGTCGCCCGTCCCCGAGGAGCTCGCCCGCGTCGGCGCCCGGCCGGGCGAGTGGCGGCCGTGGACCCCGCTTGCGGTGTTCCTCGTGCAGCACGTGCTGTTCGCGACCTTCCCCACGAAGTGGTGGCGGGAGCGGCTCGCGACCGTGGCCGGTGACGAAGCCGTGGCGCTGTTCGACCTCGAGGGGCCGGTCTGGTCGGGCTCCAACGCATGGGCCGTCGGTGGTGGGCGCACCGCCTCCGGACTGCCGATCGTCGCGGGCGACCCCCACCGGCTGATCGAGTCGCCCGGCGTGTACCAGCAGGTGCGCCTCGTAGGACCGGACTTCGACGTCGTCGGCCTGACCTTCCCCGGCGTGCCGGGGGTGCAGCACTTCGCCCACACGGGCCACGTCGCGTGGGGCATCACGAACGCGATGGCCGACTACCAGGACCTCTACGTCGAGCGGCTGCGTCGCGACGAGGACGCCGTCATGGTGGAAGGTCCCGAGGGCTGGTACGACGCCGACACCTCGACGAGCCGCGTGCAGGTGCGCGGGGGCTCGCCGGTCGACGTCGAGATCATCGTGACCCGCAACGGCCCGGTCGTGCACGGCGGCGCGGGCGAGCGGGCCTATGCGCTGCGAACGCCGTCGTTCGCGCTGCGCGACCTGGGGTTCTCGGCCCTCGTGCCGTTGCTGCACGCGCGCACGGTCGACGACGTCGAGGCTGCGTTCGCAGGCTGGGTCGAGCCGGTCAACGACGTCCTCGTCGCCGACACCACGGGGGCCGTGCGCCACCTGACCGCCGGCCGGGTCCCGGTGCGCGCCGAGGCGAACCGCCAGCGCCCCGTGCCCGCGTGGGAGCCCGGACACGAGTGGACCGGGTGGGCCGACACGATGCCACGGCACGACGTCCCGTCCGACGGATTCGTCGTGACCGCGAACGAGCGTCGCGGCGAGGGGCCCTGGCTCGGTGTCGAGTACGCGCCGCCGCACCGCGCCCGGCGGATCGCTGAGCTCCTCGACGCCGACCCGAAGGCCGACGCGGCTACGTGCGCGCGGATCCAGGTCGACACGTTCCTCCCGACGGCCGCCCGCCTGCAGGGGCTCGTCGCAGGCCTCGCATCGCTGAGTCCCGGAGCCGGTCGGTGGCGCGACATCATCGTGGCGTGGGACGGCCACATGGACGCCGACAGCGTCGGCGCCGGAGCCTTCGGGGCCTGGCGCGGTGAGCTGGTGCGGCGCATCGCGGCGGCCGACTCCCTGGCAGGGCTCGAGGGCACCCCGGAGGCAGGACCC
>JAHEXN010000178.1 GCA_023252095.1 Actinomycetes bacterium
GGTGCTCGTCGACTTCTGGGCCGACTGGTGCGGTCCGTGCCGTCAGCTCGCGCCGATCCTGCAGGAGATCGCCGACGAGAAGGGCGAGGAGCTCACGATCGTCAAGCTCGACGCCGACGCGAACCCCGTCACCCCGGCCAAGTACCGCGTGACCGGCCTGCCGACCATCAACCTGTACAACGGCGGCGAGGTCGTCGCCTCGATCGTGGGCGTTCGCCCGAAGTCGGCGCTCCTCAAGGAGCTCGACAAGCACCTCTGAGCCACCTCTAGGTAAACAAATCCCCTTGTCGACAAATCGACAAGGGGATTTGTTTACCTCTACGGGGCTACTCGGCCCGCTTCGGATCCATCAGGCCCACGATCCGCTCGAGGTCGTCGATCGTGGCGAACTCGACCGTGACGCGACCCTTGGTGCGACCCAGGTTGATCTTGACGCGTGTGTCGAAGCGCTCCGACAGGCGGCGTGAGACCTCCTCCAGGCGCGGGGCGGAAACCGTGGGGGAGGTGCGCTTCGTGCGCGAGCCCTCCGGCTCGTCGCTGGTCAGGGTGACGATCTCCTCCAGCGCCCGCACCGACAGACCCTCGGCCACGACCCGGGTCGCGAGCCGCTCCTGGATCTCGGTGTTGGCCACCGTGACGAGCGCCCGCGCGTGCCCGGCCGTGAGCACGCCAGCCGCGACGCGGCGCTGCACCGCGGGGCTGAGGCGCAGGAGCCGAAGGGTGTTGCTGATCTGGGGGCGGGACCGGCCGATGCGACTCGCCAGCTCCTCGTGGGTGCAGCCGAAGTCGTCGAGCAGCTGTTGGTAGGCCGCCGCTTCCTCGAGGGGGTTGAGCTCCGAACGGTGGAGGTTCTCCAGCAGTGCGTCGCGCAAGAGGTCCTCGTCCTGCGTCTCGCGCACGACCGCCGCGATGGTCTCGAGTCCAGCCTCGCGGTGGGCCCGCCACCGGCGCTCGCCCATGATGAGCTCGAACTTCTCCGGGGCGACCTCGCGGACGACGATCGGCTGGAGCAGACCGATCTCCTTGATCGAATGCACGAGCTCGGCCATCGCGTCCTCGTCGAAGACCGTGCGCGGCTGGCGCGGGTTCGGCTCGATCGAGCTGACCGGCAGCTCGGCGAATCGCGCCCCCACGATCTCCTTCAGGCCCGAGCTCTCGGCCTCGCCCGCGTTCTGCGGGATCAGGGCCTCGAGCCCACGACCCAGACCCCGACTACGACGATTGCTCATGCCTCTGCCTTCCGGGTGGCGGCCTCGGCGATCTCCCGCGCGGCCTCGATGTACGACAGGGCGCCCGACGACGTGGGGTCGTAGGACACGACGGACTGCTGATAGCTGGGTGCCTCGGAGATGCGCACCGAACGGGGGATCGCCGCCTTCAGCACGAGTGGACCGAAGTGCTGACGCACCTCGGCCGCCACGCCAGACGACAGATTGGTGCGGCCGTCGTACATCGTGAGCAAGATCGTGGAGACGTCCAGGTTCGGGTTGAGATGCGCCTTGACCAGCTCGATGTTGCGCAGCAGCTGACCCAGGCCTTCGAGCGCGTAGTACTCGCACTGGATCGGGATCAGGACCTCACGGCCGGCGACCATCGCGTTGACCGTGAGGAGTCCGAGCGACGGCGGGCAGTCGATGTAGACGTAGTCATAGCGATCGCCGGCATCCGCCGACTCCGCGAGGTAGCTCTGCAGCGCCTTGTCCAGGCGGGTCTCGCGCGCCACGAGCGACACGAGCTCGATCTCGGCTCCGGCCAGGTCGATCGAGGCCGGCAGCACCGAGATCGTCGGGTGGGCCACGCACGGCTGCACGAGGGAGTCGATCGACTCTCCCTCGACCAGGGCCTCGTAGACACCTGGCGTTCCCTCGGTGTGGACGATGTCGAGTGCCGTCGACGTGTTGCCTTGGGGATCGAGATCGATCACCAGGACGCGCAGCCCCTTGACCGCCATGGCGGCCGCGAGGTTGACCGTCGTGGTCGTCTTGCCGACGCCACCCTTCTGGTTGGCAACGACGAACACCCGGGTGCGCTCGGGACGGGGGAGACTCACGATCGCGTCGACCTTGCGGGCGAGGGCGACGTGCTCCTCGGCCGCGCGGGCGAGAGGCGTCGAGTCATCGGGATGCACCGTGGTCATCTTCTCCACCTCGTGGTTTCACGTGAAACGGACGGTCGGACGATCGGCACGGTCACCGTGTGAGCTCCACGACCGTCGTCGGGACAGCCAGATCACCATAGGACTCGATGCGGACATCCGTGACACCGAGGCGCTTCAGCAGGGGGCGAGCCGCCTCGACCTCCTCGGGGGCGGAGCGGCCCTTCATCGCGAGCAGCACACCGCCCGGAGCCACGAGCGGCCAACACCACGTCGTGAGCTTGTCCAAGGCAGCCACGGCTCGGGCCGTGACGACGTCGTACGTCGCCCGGTGCTCCTCGGCACGCGAGCGCACGATCTCGACGTTCGTGAGTCCCAGATCGGCCACGACCTCCTCAAGGAAGGAGACGCGGCGGAGCAGAGGCTCGACCAGCGTCATGTGGACGTCTGGTCGAGCGATGGCCCAGACCACTCCAGGTAGACCGGCGCCGGTGCCGACATCGGCCACGGTCGAGCGCTGGGGGAGTCGCGGCGCGACGGCGACACAGTTCAGCAGGTGCCGGTCCCACAACCGAGGAACCTCGCGCGGACCGATCATCCCGCGATCGACGCCCCACGTGCTCAGGAGATCGGCGTATCGCTGCGCCTGAGCCCATCCGTCACCAAAAAGCTCGGCAGCACCGGCGGGGGGCTCTGTTTCACGTGAAACAGACATCAGGCTCCGGCGGGAAGAACCACCACGAAACGACGGGGCTCGTCGCCCTCGGACTCGCTTCGCAGGCCAGCCTCCGCCACGGCGTCGTGCACGATCTTGCGCTCGAACGCCGTCATCGGGTCGAGCTCGATGCGCTCGGCACCGTCGCGGATCGCGGCGACCGCGCCCGCGGCCTCCTCCCGCAACGCGACCCGGCGACCCTCGCGGTATCCCGCGATGTCGAGCATGAGCCGACTGCGCTCTCCCGTCTGGCGGTACACCGCCAGGCGCGTGAGCTCCTGGAGCGCGTCCAGCACCTGTCCCTCGGAGCCGACGAGATGATCGAGCCGGCCGCCCACGATCGACACCGCGGCACGATCGCCATCGACGTCCATGTCGATGTCGCCGTCAAGGTCGGCGATGTCCAGCAGGCCCTCCAGGAAGTCCGCGGCGATGTCGCCCTCGACCTCCAGCTTGGTCGCGTCGCTCATCGAGAGCCACCCTTCTTGCGTTGGTTCCGCGTCTGCTTCTTGGGCTGCACACGCGGCTTCGGCTTGACGATCTCATCGACCACGGCCGCCGGGTCGTTCGCGACGTCCTTGCCCTTGGCGGCGTCGCGCTGCTGCTTGGCCTTGAAGGCCGGGGTTCCCGGAGCCGGGTTGCGGCGGATCACGTAGAACTGCTGGCCCATGGTCCAGAAGTTCGAGGTGACCCAGTAGAAGAGCACACCCATCGGGAAGAAGATGCCGCCGATCGCGAAGACCGGGGGCAGGACGTAGAGCAGCATCTTCTGCTGCTGCGCGTACGGGCCGTTGAGCGCGTCGGCCGGCATGTTCTTGGCCATGAGCTGACGCTGCGTGAGGAACTGCGTCGCGCACATGATGATGACCAACGAGATCGCGATGATGCGCGTCTCGAGGTGGTCGGCGTTCATGAACGTGTCGGCGATCCGACCACCGAGGAACCGCGCGCCGCGCAGCGACTCCGCGTCCTCGGCGGACAGGAAGCCCTTCGCCCCCTCGGCACCCTTCTTGGCGGCCTGGTCGATCGTGCGGAAGAGGGCGAAGAAGACCGGCATCTGCGCGAGGAGCGGCAGGCAGGAGGCGAACGGGTTCGTGCCCGTGTCCTTCCAGAGCTTCATCTGCTCCTGGGTCAGG
Organism: Actinomycetes bacterium; assembly: GCA_023252095.1. GTDB lineage: Bacteria > Actinomycetota > Actinomycetes > Propionibacteriales > Nocardioidaceae > Aeromicrobium. The sequence goes on from JAHEXN010000178.1 coordinate 3,947, forward strand.
CGCTCACGGTCGTGCGCGTACTTCTTCTGCAGCTCCTTGATCTTGGGCTGCAGGAGCTGCATGTTGCGGCTGCTCTTGATCTGCTTCACGAACAGGGGGATGAGCATCGCGCGGATCGTGATCGTGAGGCCCACGATCGAGAGGACCCAGGTCCACCCGTCGTTGAGACCCGGCACGTGCTCGAACACCCAGTGCCAGCCCAGCAGCACGGCGGACACCGCGTAGTACAGCGGTGTCATGATCGCCGAACCGATCGCGCTGAAGATCTCCACGTTTTCTCCTCAGTGGGACACCGGGCGGTGTCCATGTTGGGGGGCCGAAGCCGGGGGGACGGGGTCGTACCCGCCGGGGCTCCAGGGGTGGCACCGCAGCAGGCGCCGGAGAGCGAGCCACGAACCGCGCAGGGCACCGTGGGTCTCCACGGCTCCGAGCGCATAGGCCGAACACGTCGGATGGTACCGACACACCTGTCCGTACAACGGACTGATCGCGAACCGGTAGGCCTTCAGCAGACCGATCAGCACCAGGCGGAGCACGTCGTCACGCTCGCTTCGTGGTCGACCGCCGCACCGCACGGTGCAGCCCGTCGACCACGTCGGCGGACAGGTCGACGCGCGTCGCGGCCGACGGCAGGGCACGGAACACGACGCGTGATCCCTCGGGCAGGCCAGCCAGCTCCGACGACACCGCGTGCCGGATCCGGCGCTTGACCCGGTTCCGGGTCACGGCGTTGCCGACCTTCTTGCCCACCACGAGACCGACCCGGACACCAGGTCCGTCGGTCACCGCGACGTGCGTGACTACCGCGTCGCTCGCCGCCGAGGCACCGCGACGGATCGTGCGGCGGAACTCGTCGCCGTCACGCATGCGGAACGCCTGGGAGAGCATCGCTCAGGCCCCTGACGACCGCAGACGACAGGCCCCGTGCGAACGCATGAAATCAGGCAGAGAGCTTCGCGCGGCCCTTGGTGCGACGCGACGCCAGGATGGCGCGGCCGGCACGCGTACGCATGCGGAGACGGAAGCCGTGCTTCTTCGAGCGACGACGGTTGTTCGGCTGGAAAGTGCGCTTGCTCACGGGGAAAGTCCTTCTTGAGGGGAAATCGGTGATCGTCGACGATCACCGCTCACCCACGACATCATCGGAGCAGGCTCCGGGTCGCAGGCACGCGGCCGACGGTCGCGCGACTGTCCAACGGTACGGGGGGCGTCAGACCACGGTCAAACTGACCGTCCTACTCCTGCGCGCCCCAGTCAGTCCACGCGACACGCCGCACGGCGGCCGGGCTTTGTGGAGAAGTCGCTTGTGTGCGCTCCCACCGCGCTGCTAGCGTCACCGCGGTACCGAGTTGTCCACAGTTCGACGTGGTCCGGGCCATCCACATACACACCCTGTGGATAACCATGTGGACCCAATGGAGGCCCCATGACCGACGGATCCGCGTCGTCCTCGGAGGCCGATCTTTCCGCGGCGTGGCAGGCCGCCGTCGACCGTCTCTCACCCGGGGCACGCGTGTGGGTCTTCCCCGCGGTCCCCCTCAGTCTCCACAACGACATCGTCATCGCCGAGGTGCAGAACGACCTGGCCCGCGCCCAGCTCGAGTCGCGCGTCCGTCCCGTGCTCGAGCAGGCCCTGAGTCGCGAGCTCGGCACCGAGGTCCGCCTGGTCGTCACGATCGACGCCACGATCACCCCGCCGGACACGCCGCTCGTGGAGGACCCGGCCCCCGTCGGTTCGCCGGTCGACGAGCTCGACGAGGACGACGACGAGGACCAGTTCGTCCCGCGGTGGGGTCCGGCCGCCACGCCCGTCACGGGCCGACCGGCCAACATCGCCGAGGCCCGACTCAACCCGCGCTACCTCTTCGAGAACTTCGTGATGGGATCGTCCAACCGCTTCGCGCACGCCGCGGCCGTCGCCACGGCCGAGGCACCCGGCAAGGCCTACAACCCGCTCGTCATCTACGGCGACTCCGGACTCGGCAAGACGCACCTGCTCCACGCGATCGGTCACTACGTGCTGGGTCTCTACCCCTCCTCGCGCGTGCGCTACGTCAACACCGAGGAGTTCACGAACGACGTCATCAACGCGATCGGTGAGCGACGCACGGGTGATCTCAAGCGCAAGTACCGCGAGATCGACGTCCTGCTGGTCGACGACATCCAGTTCATCGAGGGCAAGGAGGCGACGCAGGAGGAGTTCTTCCACACGTTCAACGCCCTGCACAACGAGAACAAGCAGATCGTCATGACGTCGGACCGCCCCCCGAAGAACCTCAAGACGCTCGAGGAGCGGCTGCGCAACCGGTTCGAGTGGGGTCTCACGACCGACGTCACGCCGCCCGAGCTCGAGACCCGCATCGCGATCCTCCGCAAGAAGGCTGCCAACGACGGCCTGACAGTGCCGGCCGACGTGCTGGAGTTCATCGCCACCAAGGTGCAGACCAACATCCGTGAGCTCGAGGGCGCCCTGATCCGCGTCACGGCGTTCGCCAACCTCAACAAGACGCCGGTCGACATGAACCTGTCGCAGATCGTCCTGAAGGACCTCGTGAGCGCCGGAGGCGATCCCGTCGTCACGAGCGCGCTGATCATCGCGCAGACGGCGGCCTACTCGGAGTTCGCGATCGACGAGATCTGCGGCACCAACCGCCAGCGCGACCTCGTGCTCGCGCGCCAGATCGCGATGTACCTGTGCCGTGAGCTCACCGACCTGTCGCTGCCGAAGATCGGCCAGGAGTTCGGCGGACGCGACCACACCACGGTCATGCACGCGGTCAAGAAGATCGGTCTGCTCATGACTGAGCGCCATGCGGTCTTCAACCAGGTCACGGAGCTGACCAACCGCATCAAGCAGCAGGCCCGCCAGTCCTAATTCTTGTTCTTACACAGTTGGGGACGACCCTGTGGGTAAGTCTCCACCTGAGGTGGACATCTGATGACGCCGTGTGAATGGCGTGTGAACGCATCCGCGGCATGCACACCCCCACGGGGTGGGTGCACGGCCTCGTCCCCACGCCGTCCACCGACGATTTGCCTGGAACCCGAGCGCCATCGGGAGTTCTCCACAGAATCCACAGGTGCTACGACTACTACTACCGAGATAGACACATGAAAACTCGTTGAAGGGGTCCAGCGCCGATGTGTGTGGACAACTCCCGGAACGAACCACATGTCTGTGGCCTGGCCTAGGATCGAACCCGGTCCCGTGGCAGGATTCAGCCACCGACACCCGTCGACGCCAGTCTGAGAGGCCCCCTACGTGAAGTTCCGGATCGAACGCGACACCCTCGCCGATGCCGTGGCGTGGACTGCCCGCAGCCTTCCGGTGCGTCCGAGCGTCCCCGTCCTGGCCGGTCTTCTGATCGAGGCCGGCACCGACGGCCTCACGCTGTCGGGCTTCGACTACGAGACGTCCACGCGCGCCACGCTCCCG
>JAHEXN010000179.1 GCA_023252095.1 Actinomycetes bacterium
CCCGTGGGCTGGTGTCCGAGCCGGAGCTCATGCTGTTCGACGAGCCTCTGAGCAACCTGGACGCCCGCCTGCGCGACCAGGTCCGCACGCAGATCCACCAGCTGCACCAGCGCCTGCACTTCAGTGCGGTGTTCGTGACGCACGACCAGTCCGAGGCCTTCGCGCTCGGCGACCGTCTGGCGATCATGAAGGACGGCAAGCTCGAGCAGTTCGAGACGCCGCAACGAGTCTTCGACGAGCCGGCCTCTGATTACGTCGCGGCGTTCATCGGCATGGGCAACAAGGTCGAGCTCACGCGTCATGCCGACGGCTGGCGGACGTCCAGCGGTGACTTGATCGACCTCGGCACCCGGTCGCCCGAGCGGGGAGTCGCCGACAAGGTCACGGCGCGCCTGCGGGCCGCGGACCTGCGCCTGCACCGCGCCGGCGAGACGATCCCCCAGGGTGCGGTCTCGCTGCGCGCCACGGTCGTGACCACCGAGTTCGGTGGGCGCCACCACGACGTCCTCGTCGACGTCGACGGCGAGAAGCTGACGCTCCAGGCCGACACCCGTGAGCACGGGTCCTGGCTGCCGAGCGCTCCCGAGGGCACCCCGGTCGTCGTGAGCTTCCAGCCTGCGGACGTCCGCGTCTTCGGCGAGGATGGATGGGCCTTCGCCGACAGTCGCTCGACGCTGCGCGTCGGCGACGTGAAGGCGACCGCCTGATGAGCGCCGTGATCGATCGCACGGTCGGGAGGCTCACCTTCCGGGTCTCCGCTCGCGGCTGGCGCGCCCGACTCGGCTACGGCCTCGTCGTCGCGGCCCTGGTCTACCTCATCGTGATGCCGCTGTACCGGCTCCAGGCGCGCGCCTTCGAGGATGGAGGTCGCGGCTACCAGGCCCAGTACGGCCGTTCCGACACCGCCGAGGTGCTCTGGACGACGGTGCAGCTCGCGGTCATCTCGCTCGTGATCGCCCTCGTGCTGGGCACGATCCTGGCCTACGCGACGAGCCGCCTCCCGGCGCGATGGTCGTTCCTGCGGGTCGTGCCGGTCCTGCCGATCGTCATGCCGGCCGTCGCCAACGTCGTGGGCTGGGCGTTCCTGCTCTCGCCGGGACCGGGCTACCTGAACGCCGCGATGCGCAAGCTGCCCTGGTGGGACCACCTGGAGTCCGGCCCCATCGACATCTACACGCCGACGTGGATCATCATCCTGACGGGATTCGGGCTCACGTCGTTCGTGTACCTGTTCGTCAGCGCCGGCATGTCCGCGATCAGCGCGGAGCACCTGGAGGCCGCCCAGACCAGCGGGTCGTCGCAGCTCGGCGTGTTCTTCCGCGTCGTGCTGCCGCTCCTGCGACCGTCCCTGATCTACGGGGGTGGCGTCGCGCTCCTGCTGGGTCTCGGACAGTTCACGGGTCCGCTGCTCCTGGGCACCAACACGGGTGTCAAGGTGCTCACGACCGAGATGTACCGGCGGGTCTCGGTGTCACCCGCCGACTTCGGAGCGGCGGCCGCTGCCGGCGCTCCGCTCGTGATCCTCGGCCTGGTCGTGGTGCTCGCGCAGAAGCTGCTCCTGGGCGACCAGAAGCGCTTCGTGACGCACGGGGGCAAGGCGTTCAAGTCCGCGCCGAAGCGCTCCTGGTGGGCCGTCACGACCGTGGTCGTCTACGGCGTCGTGGCGCTGCTGCTGCCGCTCATCGGCCTGGTCCTCGTGGCGCTGTCGCCCTACTGGTCGTCCTCGATCAGCTGGGACATGTTGACGCTCGACAGCTTCCGGACGCTCTTCGAGACCCGTGACATCGTCGACTCGATCATCACGAGCCTCGTGACGTCGTCGATCGCGGTGGCCTTCTGCGTGCCGATCGGCTTCGTCCTGGCCACGCTGCTCGTGCGAGGCCGGCGCTATCCGGTGATCCGGCTGGTCGGTGACTTCGTCTCGGCGCTGCCGCTCGGCATCCCAGCCGTGATCTTCGGCGTCGGCTTCCTCCTGACCTACACGCAGCCGCCGTTCATCCTGTACGGCACGCGGACCGTCATCATCCTGGTCTACATCGTGCTGATGGTCCCGTTCGCGACCCGGCTGCAGATGACGGCCCTGCTGGCGCTCGGGGAGACCTACGCCGAGGCGTCCGCGACGAGTGGCGCCAATGCGCTCACGACCAACGTGCGGGTCATCCTGCCGCTCATGCGGCCGGCCGTCCTGAGCGCGATCGCCCTGATGTTCATCCTGCTGACCCACGAGTTCGCGGCCTCGCTCCTCGTGAGATCGGCGACGACCCAGGTCATGGGCACGCGTCTGTTCGACCTGTGGGCCAACGGGTCGTACCCCCTGGTCGCGGCGATGGCCCTGGTCATGACCGCCGTGACGGGGCTCGGCGTGACGGTCGCGATGGTCATCGGCGGCCGCAACGTGCTCGACAACCTCTGACGGAAGAAGACAACGATGACGATCAGGCTGAGGCGTGGACTCGCCGGCACCGCGCTGCTGGCCCTGGCCCTCGCGACGAGTGCGTGCGGCAGCACGGGCGACTCGGGCGACTCCGCCCCGGTCGACGGCACGTGGGACGACGTCGTGGCCGCGGCGAAGGAGGAGGGGCAGGTGCTCCTGTACTCGACGCAGCACCCCGAGAACCTCGCGGCTCTGAAGACCGCCTTCGAGGCCGAGTACCCCGAGATCACGATGGAGTTCGTGCGCGGGACCGACGTCGAGACGAATCCCCGGGTCGAGACCGAGCAGCAGACGGGTCAGGGCGAGGGCGACGTGCACATGCTGTCGGACCCGCTCTGGATCACGACCGCGGCCGAGTCGGGCACGTACTCGACCGACCTGGTCGGACCGGCGTTCGACGAGGCCGACTACGACCGGGAGTCGAGCGTCATGGAGGACCGCATGTTCCTCACGAGCGGCGCGGTGGGCGTCCTGGCCTGGAACACCGACCTCGTCCCCGACGGCATCGAGGAGCCCGAGGACCTGCTCGACGAGAAGTACCGGGGCAAGATCGGCATCACCGACCCGGCCGGCTTCCGCGCCGTCGTCGACCAGTACCTCTTCCTCGACGAGAACTGGCTGTCCGGCGACGAGTTCCTCGACGAGCTCGCCGACCTCGAGCCCCGGGTCTACCCCGGCTCGCTCGCGATCGCCCAGGCCCTCGCGTCGGGTGAGATCGCGGTGACGCCCATGACCCACCCGCTCGTGCGCGAGCAGGCCGCGGGCGCACCGGTCGGCTGGACGCTGCCGGACCCCGCGTGGGGCACGCCGTGGTACTCGCACGTGCTCCAGACCGCGCCGCACCCCAACGCGGCCCAGGTGCTGGCGAACTTCATGGTGACGCCGGCCGGGCAGGAAGCCCTGTCGACCGGCTACGCGAGCGCGCTGCCCGGCACCAAGAGCGCGGTCTACGACGCGCAGGAGATCCCGATGCCCGACGTCGAAGGCCTGACGCAGGAGCGCATCGACGAGTTCCAGGCCCGGTGGGAGTCGCTCTACCGCTGAGTGACCTCCGTGCGACCCGACCCGAGCAGGAGGTCGTCGTGACCCAGCAGTTCCCGCACGCCTTCTCGGGCTTCGACCTGGGGCGTCACCGGTTGAAGAACCGACTGGTGGCGCTCCCGGCGGGCACGAGCATGGCCGAGCACGGGATCCCGAACCATGCGGACGTCGACCACTTCGACCGGCTCGCCGCTGGCGGTGTCGCGATGATCGTGGCGGGTGCGTCGATCGTCGACCCGTCCTCGTTCCCCCGCAGCGGCAAGCTCGTCGGCGCGTACCTGGAGGACGTCGTGCCGGCGATGGCCGAGAAGGCGAAAGCCGTGCACCGCCACGGCGCCGTGCTCGTCGGGCAGCTCGCGCACCTGGGTCGGGAGACGATCGGCGCGGAGTACGACGTGCCGGCCCTGGCGGTCTCCGCGTCGCGCACGCCTCGCGATGCGTACCCGCCGCACGCGGCCACGACCGCCGAGGTCACTGCGCAGGTCGCGTGGTGGGGACGCTCCGCCCGTCACTTCGACGAGGCCGGCCTCGACGGGGTCGAGGTGCACGGCGCGCACGGCTACCTCGTGGCGCAGTTCCTCTCGCCGCTCACGAACCCCCGGACCGACGAGTACGGCGGTGACCTCGCCGGGCGCCTCCGCTACCTCGACCGCGTCATCGAGTCGATGCGCGCCGCGACCCGCGACGACTTCCTCGTGGGGGTGCGTCTCAGCGCCGAGGAGGAGATCCCGGGCGGCATGGGGATCGAGTCCTGCCTCCAGGTCGCCGAGCACCTGGCCGCGCGGGGCGACGTCGACTACCTGAGCATCACGCACGGGGTCCGGGGTGCCTACGTCAAGGACGCGACCCACCCGGACGCCGTCGCGGTGCCGTCGGCGGCACGTGTGCGCGCCGTCAGCGGTCTTCCCGTCCTCGTGGGGCAGCGCATCCGGGACGTCGCGACCGCCGACCACGTCGTCAAGACCGGCAAGGCCGACCTCGTGGGCATGGCACGAGCCTTGATCGCGGACCCGGACCTGCCCGAGAAGTCGCGCACGGGACGACTCGGCGAGGTCCGCGGCTGTCTCGGCGTCAACCAGGACTGCCGGGCCTTCGACCCTCACCTGCACTGCGCCGTCAACGCCGAGGTCGGCCGCGGCCGTCACCCGGGGCTCGCGGCACGCGTGACTCGCCCGCGGGAGGTCTACGTCGTGGGTGCCGGCCCGGCCGGGCTCGAGACCGCTCGGGTCGCCGCGGAGCGAGGCCATCGCGTGACGGTCTTCGAGCGGGCGTCGCACGTCGGGGGAGCGGTCCGCGTCGCGGCGCTGTCACCGCACCGCTCGACGCTGATCGACGTCGTCGACTACCTCGAGCGCGAGGCGAGACGGCTCAAGGTCGAGGTCAACCTCGGTGCCGAGATCATCCCCACCGACCTGGCGGACGTGCTCGACGTGTCCGACGTCCTGGTGCTCGCCACGGGTTCGCGGCCCGGTGACGCCGCGACGCCCGACGGCTCCGTGCCGGTCCTGGCGGTCGACGACGTCCTGGTGGGTGCGGGGGTCCCGGCAACGCCCGGGGTGGCCGTCGTGCACGACGACTCCGACGGCTTCTGGCCCGCCTACAGCGCCGCCGAGGCCCTCGCCGCCGCAGGCTGGACCGTGCACCTGGCGACGTCGATGGCCGGCCTCGCGGCCCGCGTGCCGCACGAGAGCGTGGGACCCCTGTTGCGCCGTCTGGGTGCGGCCGGCGTGACGTCCCAGGTCGCCCAGCGCCTGGTGCACGTGGACGGCACCTGGCAGCTGCAGCCCGTCTTCGGTGGTCCCGCCGAGACCATCGCGCCGGACCTGGTCGTGGTCCACCGGGACCGTGTCGTCGTGGACGGCCTCGCCCGCAGCCGCTCTACGCCCGTCGGGCTGACCATGGGACCGGGTGTGCGGGTCGTGGCCGTCGGTGACTGCGTGGCGCCGCGTCGCATCAGTCACGCGATCGCCGAGGGCTATCGCCTCGGCGCCGAGATCTGACGCAGCGCGCTCGCCTCAGGCGAAGCTGATCTCCGGTGTCCGGCAGATCAGCAGGCGGCGGACCTTGCCGGAGGTCGGGTCGATCTGGGCCGCCGCCGTGAACTGCGCCTCGAACTCGCCCTCTCGCGTCGTGCGGCCGAGGCACAGCTCGACGTCGTCGGCGGTCGAGGAGCTCTGGACCTCGTGGACCAGCGCACCCTTCTCGCGCTGCGCCAGGTAGGCCTCGAGGCCCGCGCGATCACCTCGGAACTCGGCGCTCTCGCCGCCTCCCTTCGAGAACTGGACCGACATCACGAAGTCGTCGGTGATCTGGTTCAGGACGTCGTCGGGATCGTCGGAGTCCATCGTGGCGAACCAACGATCCAGGTGCGGGGTCGAGCTCATGGCGGTCCTCTCGCGAGCGGCACGGTCGGCCGGGGCTTGTGACCCAGGACACTAGCAGTTAAATTGAAGTCAGTTCAATCAACGGAAGGCCTACCTGTGAGCTCCATCGTCGTCGATCCGTGGCCGTCGGGCGATCCCGACCTCCTCGCCCCGTCCGCCGAGCACGCCGAGCTCCGGGCCATCGTCCGCTCCCTGCTCGAGCGCGCCGGTGGGGTCGACGACGTCCGGAGCGTGATGGACTCCGCCGCGGGCCACTCGACCGAGCTCTGGACCCGACTCCACCGCGAGCTCGAGATCAGCTCGATGCTCGTTCCGGAGGCCCTCGGCGGTGCTGGCTTCGGACTGGCCGACGTCGTCGTGGTGCTCGAGGAGGCCGGCGCCGTGCTGCGGCCCGAGCCGCTCCTGTGGTCCTCCGTCCTGGCCGTGACCGCCCTGACCGCCGCCGCGCAAGGCGACGTCGTCGACGAGACGCTGCGCGGACTCGCCGCGGGAGAGCTTGTGGGCACCGTCGCGACCGCCACGGACGGCCTGGTCGTGGAGGACGGCCGCGTGACCGGCACGCTCCGGCGCGTGCCGGTTGCCGGAGCCGCCGACCTCGTGGTCCTCGGCGACGAGCGGGGTGTCTGGATGCTGCGGACCGCGGCGGATGGGGTCGAGCTGCAGGCGCTCGAGGTCCTCGACGTGACCCGGCGTCAGGCCGACGTCGTGCTGAGCGGCGCAGCGGTGACGCCGCTCGTCGGAGCCGCGGGCGCGGCTGACGTGTGGGCGCGCCTGGGTCGTGCCGCGACGATCGGAGCGGCGGCCGAGCACGTCGGCATGATGGACCGTCTGCTGGCCGATACCGTCGCCTACGTGTCGACCCGCGAGCAGTTCGGGCGGCCGATCGGGTCGTTCCAGGCCGTCAAGCACCGTCTGGCTGACGTCCTGGTCGACCTCGAGCGTGCCCGCTCGGCCGTGGCCTATGCCGCGGCGCTCCACGACGCCGACCCTCAGGAGTCGCTCGCGGCCGAGGTCGCGGGTGCCGTCGCGACGGATGCGGTCGTCCGCACCGTGCTCGAGGCGGTGCAGCTGCACGGCGGCATCGGCTTCACGTGGGAGCACCCGGCACACCTGTACGTCAAGCGTGCGCTGGGCGACGAGGGCCTGCTCGGCACGGCGGGCCAGCATCGTCAGCGCATTGCCGACCTCGTCGGCATCTGAGACCGACACACCCCACCACCGAAGGGCACGCCATGACCTACGTACTCGTCCACGGCGCCGGCATGGGAGCCGCCTGCTGGGACCGGCTGCTGCCGCATCTCGACGCTCCTGCCGTGGCGGTCGACCTGCCCGGGCGAGGCTCACGGGCCGACGTCGACGTCGCCACGGTCAGCCTCACCGACTGTGCCGACGCGCTCGAGCAGGACGTCCTGGCGACGGGTGCGGACGACGTCGTGCTG
>JAHEXN010000180.1 GCA_023252095.1 Actinomycetes bacterium
CGACGAGCAGGAGGGAGTCGACCAGCCACAGCCAGAGCGGCATGTGCGTCTTCTCCCTCCCGCGTCGTCGTCAGGAACGCTGCAGCACGCGCAGCTTGGCCTCGGCGCGCTGGGCGGCGAGGTCGTCGCCGTCCGCCTGCGCCTGCTCGAGCTCGGCCCGCGCGTCCGACTCGACGATCTCGTCGGCGAGGAACGTGTCCTCGCTCAGGATCGACACCCGGTTGTCGGCGACCGACAGGAAGCCGTCGCCGACGGCGGCGCGCAGCCGCTCGCCGCCCGTGGCCTCGATCTCGACGACACCCGGAACGAGCACCGACAGCAGCGGAGCGTGGTTGGCGAGCACACCGAGGTCACCCGAGGCGGTGCGGGCGAGGACGCGCACGGCCTCGCCCGACCACACGACGCGGTCCGCCGCGACGAGCTCGACCTGCAGGGTGCCGGCCATCAGAAGCTCTTCTGGATCTCGGCCCACTTCGCGTCGACGTCTTCCAGACCGCCACACATGAAGAAGGCCTGCTCGGCCACGTGGTCGTAGTCGCCGTCACAGATCTTCGTGAAGGCGTCGATCGTCTCGTCGAGCGGGACGGTCGAGCCCTCGATGCCGGTGAACTGCTTGGCGACGTAGGTGTTCTGGCTGAGGAAGCGCTGGATACGACGGGCGCGCGAGACGATCGTCTTGTCCTCCTCGCTGAGCTCGTCGACACCGAGGATCGCGATGATGTCCTGGAGCTCCTTGTTGCGCTGCAGGATGCTCTTGACCCGGTTCGCCGTCTGGTAGTGGTCGTCGGCGATGTAGCGCGGGTCGAGGATCCGCGACGTCGACGTCAGCGGGTCGACGGCCGGGTAGATGCCCATCGAGGCGATCTCACGGTTGAGCTCGGTCGTGGCGTCCAGGTGCGCGAACGTCGTGGCCGGGGCCGGGTCGGTGTAGTCGTCAGCCGGCACGTAGATGGCCTGCAGCGACGTGATCGAGTGACCACGCGTCGAGGTGATGCGCTCCTGGAGCACACCCATCTCGTCGGCCAGCGTCGGCTGGTAGCCCACGGCCGACGGCATGCGGCCGAGCAGCGTGGAGACCTCCGAGCCGGCCTGCGTGAACCGGAAGATGTTGTCGATGAACAGCAGCACGTCCTGCTTCTGGACGTCGCGGAAGTACTCCGCCATCGTCAGCGCGGACAGGGCGACGCGCAGACGCGCTCCCGGCGGCTCGTCCATCTGGCCGAAGACCAGCGCCACCTTGTCGAGGACGCCCGCCTCCTCCATCTCGGCGATGAGGTCGTTGCCCTCACGGGTGCGCTCACCGACACCGGCGAACACCGACACACCGTCGTGGTCCTTGGCGACGCGGGCGATCATCTCCTGGATCAGCACGGTCTTGCCGACGCCGGCACCGCCGAACAGGCCGATCTTGCCGCCGAGCACGTACGGGGTCAGCAGGTCGATGACCTTGATGCCGGTCTGGAACATCTCGGTCTTGGCCTCGAGCTGGTCGAACGCCGGCGCCTTGCGGTGGATGCCCCAGGTCTCACCGACCTCGAGCTCCTCGCCCTCCTCCAGGTTCATGACCTGACCGGTGGTGGTGAACACCTTGCCGAGGGTGCGGTCGCCGACGGGGACCGAGATGGGTCCGCCGGTGTCGATGACCGGCGTGCCGCGGACGACACCGTCGGTGGGACGCAGGCTGATCGCGCGGACCAGGCCGTCGCCGATGTGCAGGGCGACCTCGAGCGTCAGGGTCTCCTTGGTGCCGGCGACCTCGGTGTCGACCAGGAGGGCGTTGTAGATCTCGGGCATCTGGTCCGAGGGGAACTCGATGTCGAGGACCGGGCCGATGACGCGCGCGACCCGACCGGTGGCACCCGTGGTGGGCGTGGTCTTCTCTTCAGCGGTGGCAGTCATGTTCTCTCACTCCTGACCAGCGGCGGCGTCGGCGAGCGCGTTCGCGCCGCCCACGATCTCGCTGATCTCCTGGGTAATGCCAGCCTGGCGGGCCTGGTTGGCAGTGCGGGTGTACTTCTCGATGAGGTCCTGCGCGTTGTCGGTCGCGGACTTCATGGCCTTCTGGCGGGCGGCGAGCTCGGAGGCGGCCGCCTGGAGCAGGCAGTAGTAGATACGGCTGTTGACGTACTTCGGCAGCAGCGCGTCGAGCACCTCGTGGGCCGAGGGCTCGAACTCGTACAGCGGGAGCAGCTCGTCCTGCGCGGGCGCCTCGGTGCCCTCGACGACCTCGAGCGGGAGCAGACGGATCACGTCGGGCTCCTGCGTCAGCATCGACTTGAACCGGGTGAAGACGACGTGCAGCTCGTCGACCGGCTGGACCTCGACCTCGCTGTGGGCGTCGGACTCGATGTCCTCTCCCTCGGCGAACGCCTCGACGAGGGTCTCGCCGATCGTGCGCGCGTCCTCGTACTGCGGCTTGTCGGAGAAGCCCGTCCACGACGTCACGTGATCGATGTCGCGGAACTTGAAGTAGGCCACGGACTTGCGACCGGCCAGGTAGAAGTCGATCTCCTTGCCCTCGCTGCGCAGCTTCTCGGCCAGGCGCTCGGTCTCCTTGAGCACGCTCGAGGAGTAGGAGCCGGCCAGGCCGCGGTCGCTCGTGATGACGAGCACCGCCGCCCGGGTCGGGTTCTCCTTCTCGGTCGTCAGCGGGTGGTCGACGTTCGAGAACGTCGCGACCGCCGAGACCGCCCGGGTCAGCTCACGCGCGTACGGCGCTGCCGCCGCCGCGTTCTGCTGCGCCTTGATGATGCGCGAGGCGGCGATGAGCTCCATGGCGCGCGTGATCTTCTTGGTCGCTTGGGTCGACCTGATCTTCGCGCGTAGCTCTCGTACCGACGCAGCCATCGTCAGCCCCGCTTCTGCTTGACGATCTGCTCCTGCTCGACGTCCTCGTCGTCCAGGGCCTCGACGTCCTGCGTGCCGGGCTTGATCGACTGGCCGTCGCTCGTCTCGAACTGGTCGAGGAACGAGGAGTAGGCGTCCTCGAGTGCCGACTTGGTGTCGTCCTCGAACTTGCCGGTCTCGCGGATCGCGTCGTAGATGCCGCTGTGCGAGCGCTTGATGAAGTCGAGGAACTCGGTCTCGAAGCGGCTGACGTCCTCGATCGGGACGTCGTCGACCTTGCCGTTCTGGACCGCCCACAGGGACACGACCTGCTGCTCGACTGCGAACGGCTGGTACTGACCCTGCTTGAACAGCTCCATGATGCGCTGACCACGGGCCAGCTGCGCCTTGGACGCCGCGTCGAGGTCGGAGGCGAACATCGCGAACGCCTCCATCGCGCGGTACTGCGCGAGCTCGACCTTGAGCGAGCCGGTGACGGCCTTCATCGACTTCTGCATCGCCGCGCCACCGACGCGCGACACCGAGATGCCGACGTCGACCGCGGGACGCTGGTTGGCGTTGAAGAGGTCCGACTGCAGGAAGATCTGGCCGTCGGTGATCGAGATGACGTTGGTCGGGATGTACGCCGACACGTCGTTGGCCTTGGTCTCGATGATCGGCAGGCCCGTCATCGAGCCAGCGCCCAGCTCGTCGCTGAGCTTGGCGCAGCGCTCGAGCAGACGCGAGTGCAGGTAGAAGACGTCGCCGGGGTAGGCCTCGCGGCCCGGCGGGCGACGCAGCAGCAGCGAGACCGAGCGGTACGCCTCAGCCTGCTTCGACAGGTCGTCGAACACGATCAGGACGTGCTTGCCCTGGTACATCCAGTGCTGGCCGATGGCCGATCCGGTGTACGGGGCCAGGTACTTGAAGCCGGCCGAGTCGGACGCGGGGGCCGCGACGATCGTGGTGTACTCCAGCGCGCCGGACTCCTCGAGCGCGCCGCGGACGGCTGCGATGGTCGAGCCCTTCTGACCGATCCCGACGTAGATGCAGCGGACCTGCTTGCTCGGGTCGCCCGACTCCCAGAAGGCCTTCTGGTTGATGATCGTGTCGATCGCGATCGCCGTCTTGCCGGTCTGGCGGTCACCGATGATGAGCTGACGCTGGCCGCGACCGATCGGGGTCAGGGAGTCGATCGACTTCAGGCCGGTCATGAGCGGCTCGTGGACGCTCTTGCGCTGGACCACGGTGGGTGCCTGCAGCTCGAGCGCGCGGCGGCCGTCGGTCTCGATGTCGCCGAGGCCGTCGATCGGGTTGCCCAGCGGGTCGACGACGCGGCCGAGGTAGCCCTCGCCGACGGGGACCGAGAGGACCTCGCCCGTGCGGCGGACCTTCTGGCCCTCCTCGATGCCGGCGAAGTCACCGAGGATGACGACACCGATCTCACGGACGTCGAGGTTCAGCGCGAGGCCGAGCGTGCCGTCCTCGAACTCGAGCAGCTCGTTGGCCATCGCCGAGGGCAGGCCCTCGACGTGGGCGATGCCGTCACCGGCGTCGGACACGATGCCGACCTCTTCGGTGCTGGCCGCGCTGGGCGTGTAGTCGGCCACGAACTTCTGCAACGCGTCCCGGATCTCTTCCGGACGAATCGAGAGCTCCGTCATGGTGTGCCTGCCTTACTGGGTGGGATGCGAAGACTTCAGCCCGCGAGCTGCCGGCGGGCAGCCTCGAGGCGACTGGACATGGTGCCGTCGATGACGTCGTCGGAGACGCTGACCGCGAGGCCACCGATGACGGACGGATCGACGACGACGTTGAGGTGGACGTCGCGGCCGTAGCGGGCCGTGAGCGCCGCGGCGAGCCGGTCGTGCTCGGCCTGGCCGAGCGCCTGCGCGGTGCGGACCTCCGCGAGGAGGCGACTGCGTCGCGCGGCCACCAGGTCGGCGAACGCCCCGAGGGTGCGCTCGAACGACGCCGACCGCGCGCGGGCGGCCTGGCGGACGATCGCGACAGTGGCCGGCTGGGCCTTGCCGTCGAGGATCGAGCCGACGAGGTCGGCCTTGCCGGCCCCGGGAACCGTGGTGTCGGACAGCGCCGACCGCAGCTCCGGGGTGGAGGTGACGAGTCGCGCCACCGAGAACAGCTCGTCCTCGAGGGCGTCGACCTGACCCGCGGCAGCGGCGGCCTTGACGATCGCCACGACTCCGGCGACCTCGAGGCCGTCGGTGAGGTCGCGGCCCACGCGCCAGCGCGAGCCGACCGCGGTGCGGACGACCTCGATCGTGGCGGCCGAGACGGCCTCCCCGAACACCGAGGAGGCAAGACCACGCTTGGCCTCGTCCTCGGTCGACGGATCGGTCAGGACCCGCCGCAGGGCGGGCGAGCTGTCGAGCGCGGCGACGACTCCGAAGAGCTGGTCGCCGAGCTCCGCGCCCGAGTCACCGCTCGCGTCGACCGCGGCCAGGACCGTGTCGAGCGAGGCGGCGGAGGCACCGCGGAGTTGCGTCGTGGACATCAGTTGGCCGACTCCTCGAGCTCGGCGATGAAGCGCTCGACGGTGCGCTGGCTGCGCGCGTCGTCGGTCAGCGCCTCGCCGACGATGCGGCTCGCGAGCTCGGTGGCCAACGTGCCCACCTCGCTCTTGAGCTGCGCCACGACCTGGGCACGCTCGGCCTCGACCTGCGCGTGCGCGGCCGAGGTGATGCGCTGGGCCTCGGCCTGCGCGTCGGCCCGGAGCTCGGCGAGGATCTGCGCGCCCTGCTCCTTGGCCTCCTCGCGGATGCGAGCGGCGTCGTGCCGGGCCTCGGCGAGCTGAGCGTTGTACTGCTCGAGCGCCGCCTGGGCCTCCTTCTGCGCGGCCTGGGCCTCCTCGATGCCACCCTCGATCTCAGCCGTGCGGGCCGCGTAGGCCTTCTCGAAGCCCGGAACGACGAACTTCACGATGAGGACGAGGAGCAGCAGGAAGACGGCTGCGCTCAGGACGATCTCCGCGGTGTGCGGGATGAGGGGGTTGAGCTCCTCACCCTCGGCGGCCGCGACGAGTCGGGTCGAGATCATGCGTGTGCCTTCTGTCGGAGTCGGTGGCTGGTGCTACGGACTAGTTGAGGACGAACGCGAGCGCCAGGCCGATGATGAAGAACTGCTCGGCGAGCACGAAGCCGAGGATCGCGAGCTGGCGCAGCGTGCCCTGGGCCTCAGGCTGACGGGCGACGCCGGAGACCAGCGCGGCGAAGATCAGACCGACGGCGATACCGGGGCCGATCGCGGCCAGACCGAGGCCGATCATGTTCAGGTTGCCTTCCACGGCAGTTCCTTTCGTCGTCGGCACGGTACGTCCGTGCCGATGTACAGGTGGGAATGTGAAGTTGTGCCGGTGAGACACCGACGAGCCGATCCGGTGAGGATCAGTGCTCGTCGGCGAGCGCCTCACCGATGTACATGGAGGCGAGCAGCGTGAAGACGTACGCCTGCAGGAACATCACCAGGATCTCGAGGAAGCTGATGCCGACGAACAGGATCGCCGAGGCGATGCCGGCCGGGATGGCGAGCGTGTTCTCCGAGTGGAGCAGGAGGTACTCCGCGCCGAGCGAGAAGAGCAGCAGCAGGAGGTGACCGGCGAACATCGTGGCGAACAGACGCAGCGTGAGCGTGACCGGACGCAGCAGGATGTTCGAGAGGAACTCCAGCGGCACCAGCAGGACGAGGATCGGGCCCTTCATGCCGGACGGGACCGTCTCGTGCTTGAGGTAGCCGAGGAAGCCGTGGCGGGCGATGCCGGCGCCGTTGTAGACGATCCAGGTGATGGCCGCGAGTGCGAGCGGGAAGCCGATGTGCGACATCGACGGGAACTGCACGACCGGGATCAGGCCGTAGTAGTTGTTCACGAACACGAACGTGAAGATCGCGAACAGGAACGGCACGAAGCGCTGGTAGTCGTGTGAGCCGATGTTGTCGCGGGCGATGCCGTTGCGGACGAAGCCGTAGACCATCTCGCCGGCGAACTGGAGCCGGCCCGGGACCACGGCCGCGGGACGGGCGGAGGCCGCGAAGAGCAGCGCGATCAGGACCGCCGAGATCGCCAGGAGCACCATGGGCTTGGTGACCTCGAGCGCGCCGACCTCGAAGATCGCCGGCAGGTTGAAGTCGGCAGGACCGGGGCTCGGGGGGCTCGAGGAGGCGGAAAGGGTGGAGGCGAGGGACACTCGGTCTCCTTCTGAGATCATGGCGCGGTCGCGCGACCATGAGTCGCGATCCGGGCGTACGGCCAGCGTCATTGCGAGTCGCAGATCACGTCCTTGACTCGCTGCCGGAAGGCTATCAGGCCCTCTCAGCGAACTCCTACTCGAGGTCGTAGATCGGGGTGCGCGACCGACGGAGGGTCATCAGGTGCAGGCCGATCCAGGCCACCGCGGTGACGACCATGGCCGCCGCGAC
>JAHEXN010000004.1:0-23301 GCA_023252095.1 Actinomycetes bacterium
AAGCAGCGGTGGAGCATCTCCGACACCGCCGAGTACGGCGACTACGTCTCCGGCCCGCGCGTCATCGACGCCTCGGTCAAGGAGCGCATGAAGGAGGTCCTCGGGGACATCCAGTCGGGTGCCTTCGCCGAGCGCTTCATCGCCGACCAGGACAACGGCGCCAAGGAGTTCCTCGAGCTCCGCGAGAAGGAGGCCGGTCACGCCATCGAGGCGACTGGCAAGGCCCTGCGTTCCCACTTCGCGTGGAAGCAGACCGACTCCGACTACGTCGAGGGCTCCGCTGCTCGCTGAGCACTGACCTCACCGCTCCTCTGGGAGCGACGTCCTGGCTCGCACCGGGCGTCGCTCCCAGCGGCGTTTTCGGCTGGTCGCTCGAGGCCGTGAGGACAAGCGGCATGGACGACGGCGAAGAGGGCGCTGAGGTCCGGCGCGCTGCCGGGTGGACCGGGGATGATGCAACCGGGTTGCCGTGACCGCCCTCATGCATCAACGCCGGTCACTCGATCACCGGAAATGATGCGTCGAGGTGGCCAGGGCAGCCGTAACGCATCATCGCCCGTCCGCCCCGGGGCCTGGTCCGTGGCCAGTCGTCGGATCCGCCGACAACCGTCAGCTGGGCCCCCTACGCGATCAGGTCGATCGGTGTCGCGCTCGACAACGACGCGGCCCGTCCGTCCTGGACGTCGTCGAGGGCCAGGCGGAGCCGGGCGACGCCCTCCGAGAGTCGCTCGGGGGAGTGCGCATAGGGCAGCCGCAGGTGGCGTTCGCCGGCGGTGCCGCCCTGCGAGAAGAAGCGCGGACCGGGCGTGAGCAGCAGACGGCGACGCTCCGCCGCGGCGCACAGGCGAGTCGAGAGGCGTCCGGGCAGCGTGATCCACAGGTTGAGGCCGCCGGCCGGGCACGGCGCGGTGATCTCCGGGACGTGCGTGGCCAGCTCGGCCAGCAGGTGGTCGCGACCGGTCCGCAGTGCGGCGCGTCCGGCCGCTGCGGTCTGGCCGCCGTCGGTCAGGAGCTCGGCGAACACCATCTGGTCGAAGGCCGACGAGCTCAGGTCGTCGATCATGCGCGCCTGCACGAGCCCCATGACCAGGTGCTTCGGGACGCGCATCCACCCGACCCGCAGGCCGCCCCAGAAGGGCTTCGACGACGACCCCAGGACGACGGCCGACGGGTCGAGCTCGGCGAGGCTCGGCGGCAGGTCGATGCCGTCGAGGTTGACCTCGCGCATCGACTCGTCGACGATCGCCGTCACGCCGTGGCGACGCAGCTCATGCGCCCAGCGCTCCCGCTCCTCGCCGGACATCACGGCTGCGGTGGGGTTGTGGAAGTCAGGGATCACGTAGGCCAGCTTGTGCCGGCCGGCGGCCAGCGTCGTGGCCATCGCCTCGGTGTCCCACGGCGAGCCACCGACGGGTAGGGGTGACAAGCGCCCGCCGGCCGCCACGAACGCGTCGTGCGCGTGCGGGTAGCTGCTGCCCTCCACGAGCACGCGATCGCCGGGGGAGAGCAACGTGCGCGCGAGCAGCGAGATCGCGCCCATCGCACCGTTCGTGACGATGATCTGGCCGGGGTCGGTCGGCAGCCCGCGGTCGGCGTAGTACTGCGCGACGAGCTCACGCAGGACCGGCAGCCCATCGGGCAGGTAGCCGCTCGTGGCCAGGAGGCCGGGCAGCTTCTCGCACGCGCGCTCGAAGGCGCGGGCCATGCCCGGCGGGCCGACCGGTGCCGAGTAGGTGAAGGCCAACGTGTCGCTGTCGCTGTGCATCCCGATCAGCGTGCTGGCGGAGGACGCCTGCATCGGCAGCGCGATCGTGCTGCCGGAACCGCGCCTCGACTCGACGAGTCCGGCGTCGCGGAGCTCGGCGTAGACCCGCGTCGTCGTGGTGCGGCTCACGCCCAGCGCGGAGGCGAGCTCGCGTTCGCTCGGCAGACGAGCACCGTCGGCCAGTCGGCCGTCCATCGCGGCGACCCTGATGCGGTCGCTGATCTCGAGGTAGGCGGGTCCGTCGTCGTCGAGGTCACCGATGACGGCGGCGAGGCGACGCGCGGAGATGATGGCTGCCATGAAGCCACCTTCTCGCGATTGGCTATGTTGTGCAAGGCCAATCTGCTGGACGATGGAGTCATGTTCCTCTTCGTCGCGCTGCTCGTGATCACCGTCTGGTCGGCCTGGCGCACCGCCGTCCTCGTCCGCACCGACGGCCAGGGCGACGCCCCGGCCCCGCGCAGCCACGACCACGAGTGGGTGGCCCCGTGGCGCGCCTGATCCCCACGAGCACCGGCGGCCGGTTCGCCCGGCTCCTCGTGGGGCTCTGGCTCTACGGCGCCACGATGGGGTTCCTCGTCGAGGCAGGGCTCGGGCTCGACCCGTGGGACGTCTTCCACGAGGGCGTCACCCAGATCGTGCCGCTGTCGTTCGGTCAGGTCGTGATCCTGACGGGTGCCGTCGTGATGCTGGCGTGGATCCCGCTGCGGCAGCGCCCCGGCATCGGCACGCTGCTCAACGTGCTGCTGATCGGCGTCGCGGCCGACGTCACGCTCGCGTGGCTGCCGACCCCCGACCGTCTCGGGGTCCAGATCTCGTTCCTGACGATCGGCATCGTGGGCAACGCCCTGGCCGGTGCGCTCTACATCGGTGCTGACTTCGGCACGGGTCCGCGTGACGGCCTCTGGAGTGGCATCGTGCGCCGCACGGGGCTGAGCATCCGCGTCGTCCGGACCTCGCTCGAGGTCACGGTGCTGGCGGTCGGCTTCGCGCTCGGCGGAACGGTCGGCGTCGGCACGGTCCTCTACGCGGTCCTGATCGGGCCGCTCGTGCAGGCGTTTCTCGTGCTGCTCGACGGCTCCGGCTCGGCGTCAGCGGCGCGTGGCGATGACGAGGCTGGCGTCGGCGTCGATCAGCAGCTCGACGGCGACGAAGCGCTCGTCGGTCAGCCACTGCTCGCGGACCGTGTCGACCTGACCGTCGACGATCGGCGGCCAGTGCGCTGACGCGGTGAAGTCGTCGAGCACCGCGATGCCACCGGGCTCGAGCAGTGCGGCGAGGTGGTCGATCTCCGCCATGACTTCCCGGACGTCGACGAAGATCAGCGAGAACGGCGCGTACTGCTCGAGCGTCGTCCAGTCGCCCGACACGATGTCGACGTTCGGGACGTCGCTGAAGATCTTCTGCACGTCCTCGGCCAGCGACGGGTCGAGCTCCGCGCTGACGATGCGGGTGCCGTCGGCGGCGCCGCTCGACAGCCACGCCGAGCCGACGCCCGTGCCCGTGCCGAGCTCGGCCAGGGTGCCGGAGCGTGCGGCGGCGAGGGTCGCGAGCAGGCGGCCGGTCTCGTGGCGGGTCGAGGTGATGAACCCGCGTTGGCGGGAGAGGTCGAGAGTGCGTCCGACCAGCGCCGGGACGTCGAACGGAGAGGACACCGCGTCAGTCTGTCACGCGCCAGGCGGTCGTCCGCCACGTTCCTGCGCGTCGAGACGGCCAGTCGGTCGCCATGACGCGGGGCGGTGAGGTAGGGTTCTGGACATGCGGAAGCAGCTCGTATCCATCGCTTGCCGCGGCAGGGTCTCCTAAAGGTCCGACCTCCTGCCGCGGAGTTCCAGCGTTGGACCGCTGAACCGCTGCAGGATCGCATCGATCACCACCCTGATCTGCTCCTTCTCGCGTCGGTCACCCCGACGAAGTGGTTTGGCGGACCAGCTGTCTGTACGACCGCTGACCACCCATCGAGAAGGAGTTTCATCATGCCCAGTCCCGTGATCGAGTGGGGACCCGCGCACCTGCGCGACGACGCGAGCGAGACGCTGGACGCGCTCGCCGACGCCGACCGTCCCGACGACAACTGACGACCCGACATCCGACCGATGGGCGAGACGCCGGTTTCAGCATCTGAGACCGCTCGTCCTAGGATGAATCCATGACGCAGACGTACAACCTCGCGATCGTTCCCGGCGACGGCATCGGCCCGGAGGTCACCGACCAGGCCCTCCGAGTCCTCGACCAGGTCGCCGCCGGGCACGACCTCGCCTTCGCCCGCACCGAGTACGACCTCGGGGCGCGGCGCTGGCACGCGACGGGGGAGACCCTGCCCGACGGCGTGCTCGAGGAGATCCGCGGCCAGGACGCGATCCTGCTCGGCGCGGTCGGCGACCCGAGCGTGCCGTCGGGCGTGCTCGAGCGTGGCCTCCTGCTCAAGCTGCGCTTCGAGCTCGACCACTACGTCAACCTGCGGCCGTCGAAGCTCTTCCCAGGCGTCCCGACGCCTCTCGCCGACCCCGGCGAGATCGACTTCGTCGTCGTCCGCGAGGGCACCGAGGGTCCGTACGTGGGCAACGGCGGCGCGATTCGCGTCGGCACGCCGCAGGAGGTCGCCACCGAGGTCAGCCTCAACACGGCCTTCGGCGTCGAGCGTGTCGTGCGCGACGCGTTCGCCCGCGCCCAGGCCCGTCCCCGCCGCAAGCTCACGCTCGTGCACAAGACCAACGTGCTCGTGCACGCGGGCCACCTGTGGAGCCGCACGGTCGACGCCGTCGCGGCGGAGTTCCCCGAGGTCAGCGTCGACTACCTGCACGTCGACGCCGCCACGATCTTCCTGGCCACCGACCCGGCGCGCTTCGACGTCATCGTCACCGACAACCTGTTCGGTGACATCCTGACCGATCTCGCGGCCGCCATCACCGGTGGCATCGGTCTCGCGGCCAGCGGCAACGTCAACCCCGACCGCACGTCGCCGAGCATGTTCGAGCCGGTCCACGGCTCGGCGCCGGACATCGCCGGTCAGAGCAAGGCTGACCCCACCGCCGCGATCCTGTCGGCCGGGCTGCTCCTGGAGCACCTGGGTCACCCCGCCGCGGCCGCCGAGATCACCACGGCCGTCGAGGCCGACATCGCCGCCCGCTCAGGCGCGCGCTCCACGCAGGAGGTGGGGGAGGCCATCGGTTCGCTGCTGGCCGCAGGCGTATCGGTGGGCTGATCGTCCACCCTGTCCCGCCTTCATCGAAAGCACTACCGTGACCTCCATGACCACTCCGCCGCCCAGCACTGGGCCGTTCGCCAGCACGTTCACCTCGAACCCCGCTGGGCGCACGGACGCCGAGCGAGCGGCGATCCTCGCCGACCCCGGGTTCGGCAACCACTTCACCGACCACATGTTCCTCGCCGAGTGGACCCCCGGCGCCGGATGGCAGGACGCCCGCGTCGTGCCGTACGGCCCACTGCTGCTGGACCCGGCCACCGCGGTCCTGCACTACGCGCAGGAGATCTTCGAAGGGCTCAAGGCGTACGCGCACGCTGACGGGTCGGTGTGGGGCTTCCGCCCTGACGCCAACGCCGCGCGGCTGGCCCGGTCGGCCCACCGCCTCGCGCTGCCGGAGCTGCCGGAGGACTGGTTCCTCGGGTCGATCCGCGAGCTCGTGACCGCGGACCGCGCCTGGGTCCCGTCGGGCGAGGAACGCAGTCTCTACCTGCGTCCCTTCATGTTCGCCTCCGAGGTCTTCCTCGGGGTTCGACCGTCGCAGCACGTGACCTACTCGGTCATCGCGTCACCCGCGGGCGCCTACTTCAAGGCCGGGCTGAAGCCGGTCGACATCTGGCTCTCGGAGACTTTCACGCGCGCGGGTGCCGGCGGCACGGGCGCCGCCAAGTGCGGCGGCAACTACGCCGCGAGCCTGCTGCCGCAGCAGGAGGCCTTCGCGCACGGATGCGAGCAGGTCGCCTTCCTTGACTCGGTCGAGAACCGGTGGGTCGAGGAGCTCGGCGGCATGAACCTGTACTTCGTGCAGTCCGACGGCTCGATCGTGACTCCGGAGCTCTCGGGCTCGATCCTCGAGGGCATCACGCGTGACTCGATCATGACCCTCGCACGCGACCTCGGTCACGAGGTCGTCGAGCGCAAGGTCGCGATCGACGAGTGGCGCGACGGCGTGGCGAGCGGCCAGATCACCGAGGTCTTCGCGTGTGGCACTGCCGCCGTGGTCACCCCGGTCGGTCGGCTGGCGTGGGACGGTGGCGAGGTCGACAGCGCGAAGGGCGAGATCGGCAAGGTCACCGCGGAGCTGCGGGCCGCGCTGGTCGACATCCAGTACGGGCGGGCCGAGGACCGTCACGGCTGGATGACCCGCCTGGTCTGAGGCCCGTGGGTCAGTCGTCGTCCCCGGTGGGCGGAGCCTGCCCGTCCTCGATGTCGACGTCAGTCACGATCCAGCGGTCGCCGTCCTTCTCCACGTCGTACACATAGGTGGCGGAGTACTCGTCGGACTCTCCGTCAAGGTCGAACTTCTGGGTCACGTCGATCGTGACGACGGCGTCGGTGTCGGACTCCGAGACCACCTCGAGATCGTCGATCTCGAGCGCGAAGGAGTCGAAGTCGTAGCCCTGCGCCTCGGCGGTCTCACGGGCCTTCTCGATCTCGTCCTCGCAGTCCTGGACCGACTCGACGTCGGTGATCGGGTGGTCGGCCAGGACCTCGCAGTCGGCCCCGTTGGTCGCCTCGACGAACTCCCGCAGCGCCTCCTCCGGCGTCTGGGAGGAGGTGGGCCCTTCCTTGTCCCCGTCATCAGACCCGGAGTCGTCGCCGCCGAGGGCGAGGACCAGGGCCGTGACGCCCAGGCCGGTCAGAAGCAGGGCACTGAGGGCGATGCCGAGGATCAGTGCGACACGAGTCGTGTCACGAGGGGGCGCGGGGTGCGACATGGCGGGTCCTTCGTCGAGGGGCATCGGTCCATGGCTCTGAGGCGTCGAGAAGCCGCAATGTTCCCGTGTGGGGTCATCGTGCGGCAGCGCGGTTGTGATTCGATCGGACTATGACGCACCTCACACCAGAAGCACCTGCGACGCGACTCGAGCACGACCTGATCGGGGAACGCCAGGTGCCGGCGGAGGTCTACTGGGGCGTGCACACCCTGCGTGCCCTGGAGAACTTCCCCATCACCGGTATCCCGATCTCCGAGAGTCCCTACCTCGTCGAGGCGATGGCCTCGGTCAAGGAGGCTGCCGCGCTCGCAAACCATCAGCTCGGCCTGCTCGACGACGCCCGGTTCGGGGCGATCCGCGACGCGTGCGAGGAGATCCGGGCCGGCCAGTGGCACGACCAGTTCGTCGTCGACGTGATCCAGGGCGGCGCCGGCACCTCGACCAACATGAACGCCAACGAGGTCATCGCCAACCGCGCCCTCGAGCTCATGGGCCACGCCAAGGGCGATCACCACGTGCTGCACCCCAACGAGCACGTCAACCTGAGCCAGTCGACCAACGACGTGTACCCGACCGCCGTCAAGATCTCGATCATCCTGGCCGCGCGGGACCTGCTCGGCGCGATGGCGCGCCTCGAGGAGTCCTTCGCGCGCAAGGCGCTGGAGTTCCACGACGTGCTCAAGATGGGCCGGACCCAGCTGCAGGACGCCGTGCCGATGACCCTCGGCCAGGAGTTCGGCACCTACGCCCAGATGCTGGCCGAGGACCGTGCGCGGTTGTCGGAGGCCGTGGCCCTGCTGCACGAGATCAACCTCGGGGCGACCGCGATCGGCACGATGCTGAACGCGCCGGCGGGGTACGTCAAGATCGCGTGCACCCACCTGCGCGACATCACGGGCCTGCCGCTCGAGACGGCGGTCGACCTGATCGAGGCGACGCAGGACTGCGGCGCCTTCGTGCAGGTCTCCGGCACCCTCAAGCGGGTCGCGGTCAAGCTCGGCAAGATCTGCAACGACCTGCGCCTGCTGTCGTCGGGCCCGCGGGCCGGCTTCGGCGAGATCAACCTCCCCGCCGTCCAGGCCGGGTCGAGCATCATGCCCGGCAAGGTCAATCCCGTGATCCCGGAGGTCGTCAACCAGGTGGCCTTCCAGATCATCGGCCACGACGTGACGGTGTCGATGGCGGCGGAGGCAGGGCAGCTACAGCTCAACGCCTTCGAGCCCGTGATCTGCTTCTCGCTGGCCGCAGGCATCTCACGGCTCGAGCAGGCCGTCGTGGTGCTCGCCGAGCGGTGCGTCGACGGCATCACGGCGAATGTCGGGCACCTGCGTGCCGAGGTCGAGCGGTCGATCGGGCTCGTGACGGCGCTCAACCCGTTCATCGGCTACGAGGCCGCGACGCTGGTCGCCAAGGAGGCCTTGGCGACCGGACGTGGCGTCGCGGAGCTCGTGCTCGAGAAGAGTCTGCTCCCGCCGGAGCAGCTCCAGCGGATTCTGCGCCCCGAGACGTTGGCGAACCTGGGCCCGAAGCCGCCCGTCAGGTGAACAGGGCGACGACGTCGCCGTGCACCGCGACCGAGAGCTCGTCACCGGCGAGCGCGATCTCGACCTCGACGCCGTAGCCGCCCGCCGCCGCGGGGTCGCGGGGCGGGACCGGCTCGCCGAGGGCCTCGGCAATGTCGGCGAGGGTCACGGTGGCGGGACCGACCGGATCGTGCTCGGGCCACTCGGCCAGCAGGCGGTGGATGAGCCCGTTCAGGACCGCGAGCGTCGCAGGAAGTGCGGCGAACGGAACGTCGGCGCAGCGCAGCTCGGGCAGGCCGAACGTCGTCAGACCGTGCGAGACGACGTCGAAGCCCGTGGCCTGGATGTCGGTGACGTCGAGGGCGACCCACTGGCGGGGCGCCCGGGGGTCGGTCTCGTCGACGGTGTGCGTGACGAGGCGGGGCACGGCGAGGTCGACGACCAGCCCGTCGTGATGCGCCGCCAGGGTGAGCGCCTCGAGGCGTGCGGCGACGGCGTCGGCCTGCGCGTCGGCGACCGATCCGGAGCGGTGCAGGACGCGGGCGTGTGGTCGGGCCTCGAAGGCGGCGAGCTGCGCGGCGTCCGCGCCGAAACGGCGCAGCAGCGCGACGGTGGGCAACGGGACCGGCACGGTCTCGGCCGGTTCGAGCGGCGTCGCGGTCACCACCGCGTGGACGCTGTGACGGACCTCGGGCACAGGCACGGTCATCGGTTCCACCCCGTCTTGGCAAGCATCGGCTCGAAGTCTAGACTCAGGGACCGTGACGAGCCCCACGATGACCACCGTGATCATCATTGCCGGGCGCGCCGGATCCTGACCGACAGGAACCAGCGCGCCGCCTCCCGATCCCCGGGGGGCTTTTTTGTTGGCCGAAGGAACACCATGACCGCCACCCCCGACCCTCACGCTCCTGATCCCACCTTCCACGTGTACGACACGACGATGCGTGACGGCGCCCAGCAGGAGGGCCTCAACCTCTCCGTGCAGGACAAGATGCACATTGCGCGCCACCTCGACGACCTGGGTGTGGGCTACATCGAGGGTGGATGGCCGGGCTCGAACCCCAAGGACACCGAGTTCTTCGCGCTGGCGGCCAAGGAGCTCGAGCTCCAGCACGCGACGCTCGCGGCCTTCGGTGCCACCCGCCGTGCCGGCGCGGTCGCGGCCGACGACCCGCTCGTCGCGGCGCTGCGCGAGTCGGGTGCCTCGGTCGTGACGCTCGTGGCCAAGAGCCACGACCGCCACGTCGAGCTGGCCCTGCGCACGACGCTCGAGGAGAACCTCGCGATGGTGCGCGACACGGTGTCGCACCTGCGCGCGGAGGGGCAGCGTGTCTTCGTCGACCTCGAGCACTTCTTCGACGGCTACCACGCCAACCGCGCCTACGCGCTGGAGGTCGTCGGAGCCGCCACCGAGGCCGGCGCCGAGGTCGCGGTGCTCTGCGACACCAATGGCGGCATGCTGCCGCACCAGGTCACCGAGGTCGTCGGCGACGTGCTCGGGGCGACGGGTGCTCGCCTCGGCATCCACGCGCACAACGACACGGGCTGCGCCGTCGCCAACTCGATGGCGGCGGTCCTGGCCGGGGTGACGCACGTGCAGGGGTGTCTCAACGGCTACGGCGAGCGCACGGGCAACGCCGATCTCGTGACGTGCGTCGCGAACCTCGAGCTCAAGCTCGGACGCCCGGTCCTGCCGGAGGGGCGTCTGGCGGAGGCCACGCGCATCGCCCACGCGGTCTCGGAGATCACGAACTACCCGCCCCTGGCCCGGCAGCCGTACACGGGCGTCTCGTCCTTCGCCCACAAGGCGGGCCTGCACGCCAGCGCGATCCGGGTCGATCCGGACCTCTACCAGCACATCGACCCGGCCCTGGTCGGCAACGACATGCGGCTCCTGGTCTCGGAGATGGCGGGACGCGCGACGATCGAGCTCAAGGGTCGCGAGCTGGGCTTCGACCTCACCGACGACCCGGCGCGGCTCGCGCGCCTGACCGACCGCGTCAAGGAGCTCGAGCAGTCCGGCTACACCTTCGAGGCCGCCGACGCCTCGTTCGAGCTCCTCCTGGTCGAGGAGGTCGAGGGCGCACGCCCGAGCTACTTCGACGTCGAGTCCTGGCGGGTCATCGCCGAGTCGAGCGGCCTGCGCGAGGGCGCCGTGGCGGAGGCCACCGTCAAGATCGTCGCGGGTGGCCAGCGCCTTGCGGTGATCGGCGAGGGCAACGGTCCCGTCAACGCGCTCGACCACGCCCTGCGTCTCGCGATCGAGCAGGTCTACCCGGACGTCGTGCAGTTCCACCTGACCGACTTCCGGGTCCGCATCCTCGACCAGGGTCACGGCACCGACGCGGTCACGCGGGTCCTGATCGAGACCTCCGACGGCAAGGACTCCTGGGTCACGGTGGGGGTCGGTGCCAACATGATCGAGGCCTCCTGGATCGCACTCACAGACGCCCTGACCTACGGTCTACGGGCGCACGGAGTGGCCCCCACGGGCTCCTGACCCGACACCCGCACGATGGCCGCGACGAGGTGGAGGAGGCTCGCGATCGCCCTGCCGGTGATCGTGACGGTGCTCGTCGTCGCCGCCGTCGGTGGTCTCGTGATCGTGGAGCAGCAGCGTCAGGTCCGAGCCGCCGACGAGGCCGATGCGGTCGCTGCCGAGTTCGTGGAGCAGGTCGAGAGCTACCGCGCCGAGCTGGCCGAGGTCGTGATGGCGGGACGCGAGGGGTCTCCCAGCGAGCTGCAGGCCCAGGTGCAGGCGCGCCTCGACGATCCGCCGCGTCTTCCGACGGTCGCCGTCGAGGGCGCCGAGCTGTCCTCGGACTACCGCGACGCCCAGTACCTCGAGGCGACGCTCACCGACCCCTACGTGGAGCTCGTCGACGTGCTGGGTCGGGTCGCGGTGGCTCGTACCTTCATCGCTGCGGCGGACGCGGCCCTTGCGCTGCGCATCGACGCGATCACGGGGTCGTCGACGATCCGCGACACCGCGGTCGTCGAGGGCGACGTCATCCCGGCCTATGAGGACGCGCTGGCGGACCTCGCGGCCGTGCCGGTCCCTGGAGGGCAGGAGGAGCTGGCCGCGACCGTCACGGCCGCCGTGCAGAACGTGATCGACCAGTGCGAGCTGCTCCTGGCGTTCGCGGCGCTGGGGCAGAACTACTCGTTCAGCTACGGCGAGCAGCTCGCGGTCGCCGCGGAGGCGGTCCGCGTCTACGGGCTCACGGTCGATGCCGACCTCGCGACCGCCGTCGACGCCGTCCTGCCGGACTGACCCATGGGGAGAGGTCCCCGGACGGCCCGAACAATTTGACACCGCCCGACCGCGAGAGCCACCGTTCTGCCATGAGCAAGCGCGCGAAGATCATCCTCTTCTCCGTCCTGGGGGTGCTCGTCGTGGCTGCCATCGCCGTGACGACCGTCGTCCTGGTGATCCACCAGAACCACAAGAACGACGTGGCCGCCGCTGATCGCGCGGCCGACGACTACCTCGACGAGGTCGCGACGTTCCGCGAAGACCAGGCCGCGTCGATCGACGAGGACCTGACGGACTACGAGTCCGCGCTCGACGCGATCGCCGAGGCCCAGGATGCCGTGCCGTCGATCGGCGACGCTCCCGAGTACGGCCGTGAGAACTCCGACGACTACGCCGACGCCGCGAAGGTCGAGCAGGACATCACTGACGACCTCGACGTCCTGGAGTCCCTGGCCCAGGACGGGGTCGACGCCGCCGAGTTCCAGGACGCCGCCGCCGTCGCGCTCGACCGCAGCACCCCCGGCACGTTGCTCGGCGCGGGCCCGTTCTCGAGCGGGCAGCCCGTGCGCGACTCCACGATCCCGGGCATGCAGGCGGTCAAGGACACGTTCGAGGCCGTCGAGGTTCCCGAGGGCTACGAGGAGGCCGCCGAGCTCACGTCGGCCGCGCTGCAGCACGTGCTCGACAACCTCAACCAGATGGCGGCCTCGCTCGACAGCGGCCAGTCGTTCTACTTCGAGTTCACCGAGCAGTACAGCGCGGCGGAGACCGCCGTCGACGACGCCGAGTCGGCCCAGCTGGACGCTCTCGTCGACGCCGTGGGGGCGTTCGGTGCCGACGAGGACCTCAAGGCGCCGAAGTCCGACAAGGACGACAAGGACGACGAGGGCAGCAAGGACGACGAGCCGTCCGACGAGGAGACCCCGAGCTGACGGTGTTTGATCTCGCCGCCCAGGGCCCGGCATCCCTGCCAGGTCAGTCGGGGTCGCGCGCCATCGGCACGTGGTCGATGCCGGCCTCGACGTAGGGCTCACCGTCCTGCACGAACCCGAACCCGGCGTACCAGTCGTGCAGGTAGGCCTGCGCGCCGAGCACGATCGGCTCGTGGCCCCAGCGCCGCAGCACCTCACGCATGAGGCTGCCGGAGAGTCCGGCGCCGCGGGCATCGCGACGGGTGCAGACCCGGCCGACGTGTCGCACCCCGTCAGCCGTGACGTACGTGCGCAGGTAGCTCGTGATGCCGCGGTCGTCGGCGAACCACAGGTGCGTCGTGGTCGGCTTGAGGTCGACGTCATCGGGATCGGCGTCCTCGCAGCGCTGCTCGACGTTGAACACGGCGTCGCGGATGGTCCAGATCGCGTGCACCTCGGCACCGGTCAGTGACCTGCCGTCGGTGAGGTGGAGGCTCGACACCAGACCAGCCTACGGTCAGCGCCAGCAGGTCGGAGACTCGCGCGAGCAGCCGATCACCTGATCTCGGACCGGCTGCTTGAACCTGTGACAGGTCAACGAGCCAGGACGCTCTCGCACAGATCTCAGGGCTAGGGCCGGGTCCCGAAGGTGCATGCTGCCGCTTCGGGCTTGATGGCGGCGGTCCGGATTCGTCTAGCCTGACGTCAGGGCCGACGTTTACTACGATCTGACCGATCGGGAAGCGCCGGGACTTTTGTTGTGGTTGCAGGGCTGGTACACGTCCATGTGTGATGGCGACTGGGAACATGCTTTCGGGGTGAAGATCGAGACTCTGGACAACCCGGGTTGGTCCGTGGCGATCGATGTGAATGGCACCAACCTGTACGACCGTCCATTCGAACGGGTACAGGTCGAGCGCGACGAGCACGACTGGGTTTTCGCGTGGGTCGAGGACTGGAAGTTCAACATCGCGTGCGGGCCGACCAGCCTGAGCGAGGCACTCTGGATCTTCCGGAAGTGGGCGGACGCCTAGCCTCTCGGAAGGCCCGCGAAGCACGAAGTTCAGGGATCCCGGTGCTCTAGCGTGACCTGCAGATACTCATGTGCCTTTTAAAGCCATCTCACGCCAGGTTCGTGAACTGTGTTGATCCACGCCGTCCAGCAGGGTCAGGGCCTCGACGTCAACCACGAGTCGAACTCGGACGCCTTCTGATCATCCAGGGGGAGTGCTGCCGTGCTGCGCCACAAGACTCTGCCTTCGCCGACTTCTCGGGACCCTTCGTACATCGGAAGCCGACTTCCGATGTCGACCTGTTTCTCCCACTGCTGGACCGTCTGCGGATAGAGAACAACGATTACGGCGCGAACAACCTGTCCGGGCACTACGGGCGCGGCACTGAAGCCGAAGACCATCGCGGCGGTCTGCTCCGGAGGAGTCATTCCGGGGAGGCCCCAGTTCGGCCTGTACGTGAAGCGATCCTCAGGGGCGTTACCGCCCGTCAGCACGGTCTGGCGGCCACCATTTTCAGCGGAGCGGAAACCCAAGGACAAGCCAAACGCGAGGGTGCGCCGGGGATCCATGCAGTCAGGGTAGGCGTGGCAACTGATCCGCGGCGACCTGCGTGTGCTCGGTTTGCGCACAGGCACACGCTGGCATTGTCGAGACATCGATCGGCGGCGGCGTCCGCACGATCGATGCTCCGATCCGGTACCGAGAGGACGATCTCGCTAGTTCTCTGGTCGAGAGCACTGTCCGAACGTCGGCCGACGCCAGGACACTTACGCGGGTCCTGACCGGTGAACCGGTTCTGACTTCGCCCTTCTCACGTGAGGCAGCTAAGCGCCGAAGGCGCTCGCGTCCGATGCGATCGGCCGGTACGAACGGGCGACCTCAGCGTTGCCGGTGACTACCAGGCTGTCCGGGATGTAACTGACGAGAGTGTCAGAGGACAGCTCTCCGAGCGCGACCACCAGACTTCGATCGTGATCGAAGTCAAGGCGGCAGCTCCACTCCTCCCGGAGACCAAAGCCGGTCTCTCCGAGAACGACGTGATGGCCTTGGAGGACTGCACCTCCAAGGCCCCAACGCGCCGTGGCATCGACCGCGTACGGACCTCCATCGCTGCGTTCGCGAGCTTCCAGCTCAGCATCGCTATTCAGGGCATGAGTGCCGACGACGAGGCGCTCGTACCGGGGAGGTGCCAACTGCCAGGTGAAACGCGCCACGAGGTCGCCTTCGAACACCACCGCAACCTCGTGGGCCTCGTCGAACGTCGGTGGGTCCGTCAGGGGAAGGCTGAAGTCGAAGCAGTGGTACGTCAAGCGACTGACGACAAGTCCCGGTGCCAGCTCGTCGAAGCTCTGGAGGTACTGCACGTGCCCAAGATAGTTGGCTCGCTACGCCGTTACCCGGAGATCCGCCGAGTCATGTCGAAGCCACGTCCGAGTGTTCCAGCAGACTCGCGAGGTGCGCGAGCAGCCGTTCGCTCAGTGGCTCCGCGAGCCGCGCCAACCGGCGCTGCTCCTGCACGTAGACGGCCTTGCCGTCGGCGGTCTCGACGGGGATCGGGTCGAGTCCGAGGTTCGTGACGTCGTACGGCGACGCCCGCATGTCGACCTGGCGGGCGTCGCGCGCGAGCTCGAACGCATCGAGCACGATCGTCGACTCGACGAACGGCACGAGCCGGAAGGCCAAGCGATACAGGTCCATCGTGACGTGAACACAGCCGGGCTGCTCGTGCCCGAGCTGGTCGTCGCGCGTCAGCTGGTGGGCGTTCAGCGGGGCCGCCGACGGGGTGAAGAAGCGGAACGCGTCGACGTGGGTGCACTGCAGCGCGTGCGACCGCACGACCTCGTCCGTTCCGGCCGCCCCGAGGCGGAGCGGTTGGCCGCGGTGGCGACGCTCCTCGGCGGCGCCGTGCACCATGGCCCACTCATGCAGGCCGAAGCAGCTCCAGCGCGGCTCGGCGTCGCGCGTGCGGGTCAGGAGCGCCTGGGTCCAGCGCAGACCGGGAAGCCGACGCTCCAGGCGAGCGGGGTCGACCCGCGACACGCCATCGTCGGTCAGGTAGGCGCCCAGGGCCGCGTGCTCAGGGGCGTCGACCAGTCCGACGCCCAGGCCGGGGTGCCAGCGCGCGAGCGCGCCGGGGGAGAAGTTGTAGTACTCGAACAGGAAGTCCTCGACCGGGTGGTCGTGCCCCTCGGCGCGGCGGCGGAGGTGGGGCAGGGTCCAGCGCTCGGCACGCTCGCGGTGCGCCTGCGCTTGCGGCAGCCACTCGCTGCGCGGCAGGACGCTCACGAGGCGCAGTTGCCGCAGGTCCCGAAGATCTCGAGGGTGTGGGCGACGTCGACGAAGCCGTGCTCGGCCGCGATCGAGTCGGCCCAGCGTTCGACCGTGGGGCCCGCGACCTCGACCGTGCGCCCGCACGCCCGGCACACGAGGTGGTGGTGATGCCCCGTGCTGCACTGGCGGTACAGGGTCTCGCCGTCGTCGTTGCGCAGGGCGTCGATCTCGGCGGAGTCGCTGAGGGCCTGCAGGTTGCGGTAGACGGTCGACAGACCGACCGACTCGCCCCGGTGGCGGAGCAGGTCGTGGATCTCCTGCGCGCTCGCGAAGCCGTCCAGATCCTCCAGGATCGCGGCGACGGCGCGACGCTGGCGGGTGTTGCGGGGGGTGCTGACCATGCTGACGATCCTCCTCAGCCCAACTCTAGTGGGCGCCTCTTCCGGCGCCGGGTGAGTGCCAAGGCCCCACGCGCCGCGGCCAGCACCGCGAAGCTCGCCAGAGCGGTGAGGACGATCGTGGGTCCGGGCTGGGTGTCGATCTCGAAGCTCGTCACGACGCCCGTGACAGCCGCGAAGAGGCCGAGCGCCATCGCGAGCAGGTGCGTGCCACGGAAGCTGCGGGCCACCTGCTGGGCCGCCGCGACGGGCACGACCATGAGGGCCGAGACGAGCAGGAGTCCCACCGTGCGCATCGCCACCGTGATCGTGATGGCTGCGAGGACCGCGATCAGGATTCCGTAGAGCCGCACGGGAACTCCGCTGACGCGGGCGTGGTCCTCGTCCTGGCACACCGCGAACAGCTGCGGCGTGGCCGCCGCCACGACCGTGAGCACGAGGGCGCCGAGGATCGCCACGACGGTCAGCTCGGAGGCGTCGACCGTGACGATGGAGCCGAACAGGTAGCTGTTGAGCTTGGCGGCGCTGTCGCCCGCGAGGTTGATCAGCATGACGCCGCCAGCGAGGCCGCCGTAGAACAGCATCGCGAGGGCCACGTCGCCCGACGTACGCGCGTACGCGCGCAGGAGCTCGATCGCGAGGGCGCCGAGCGTCGCCGCCACGACGGCTGTGAGTAGGGGAGCGGTGCCGGTGAGCAGTCCGAGCGCCACGCCGGTGAGGGCGACGTGACCGATGCCGTCGCCGAGCAGGGCGAGACGGCGCTGGACCAGGAACGTGCCGATCGCGGGGGCCGTGATGCCGGTGACCACAGCGGCCGCGAGGGCCAGGCGCATGAAGGGGTAGTCGAGGAGTTCCAGCATCAGAGCACGCCCTCGCCGGGCAGGGGCTCGAGGCGTGCGGGCTCGCCGGCGTGCGGGTGGTGGTGCACGTGCTCGGCGGGCGCGTCGGCGGCGGGGCCGTCGAACACGACGCGCCCGTGGTCGACCACGACCGCGCGGTCGACGACCGGGGTCAGGGGGCCGAGGTCGTGCTCGACGAGCAGCACGGCCGTGCCTGCGGCCACGAGGTCGCCGACGGTCAGGGCCAGCTGGGCGGCACTGCCGGCGTCGACGCCAGCGAGCGGCTCGTCCATCACGAGCAGCTCGGGCTCCGAGGCGAGGGCGCGGGCGATGAGGGTGCGTTGGTGCTGGCCGCCGGAGAGCTCGGTGACGGGGCGACGGACCAGGTCGCTCAGGCCGACCAGCTCGATCGCTCGTTCGGAGGCGGCTCGGTCCGCGCGGGAGGCGGGGCCGACGAAGCGTCGACGGGCGAGCCGACCGCTGAGCACGACCTCTCGCACCGTGGCCGGCACGCCGGTCGACTCGTTGCTCCGCTGCGGCACGTACCCGAGACGTGCCCGTTCCCGGAAGTGCTCCAGCGGGGTGCCGAAGAGCTCGACGGTGCCGGAGCGGCGGGCGACGAGGCCGATCGAGGCGCGCACCAGAGTGGACTTGCCGGAACCGTTGGCCCCCAGGACGGCGATGACCTCGCCGGGGCACAGCGTGAGGTCGACGCCGCTCAGGACCGTGCGTCCACCGAGCTCGACCGTGACCCCTCGCGCACGCAGGACGGGCGCACGGCCGGTGTCACCCTCGCTCACTGGCACCCGTTGGCCTCCCGGATCGCGTCGAGGTTGTTCCGCATCAGGGACAGGTAGTCCTGGTCGGCGGTGGCCTCGCTGAGGCCCTCGATCGGGTCGAGCGTAGCCGTCGTGGCCCCAGTCGTGTCGGCCACGGTCCGGGCCACTCGGGGGTCGACGAGCTCCTCGGTGAAGACCGTCGTGATGCCCTGCGACGTCACGAGGTCGCTGATCTCGGCCAGCTGGGCCGAGGACGGCTCGGCGCTGGGCTCGAGGCCCGCGATCGGCACCTGGGTCAGGTCGTAGGCGTCCGCGAGGTAGGCGAACGCGGCGTGGGCCGTGACGATCGTGCGGCGCTCACAGGTCTGCAGGCCCACCGTGAAGTCGGCATCGAGAGCCTGCAGCTCTGCGACGAGCGCGTCGGCGTTCGCGGCGTACTCGTCGGCGTTCGTGGGGTCGATCTCCTCGAGGGCATCCGCGACGGCGCGCGCCGCGAGCTCCATGCGGTGCGGGTCGAGCCAGAAGTGCGGGTCGACACCACCGTGGTCGTGGCCCTCGTGCCCTTCCTCGTCCCCGTGGTCGTGGTCGTGCTCCTCGTCCTCACTGGCCTCGAGCAGCTCCACCGTGTCGGCGAGGTCGACCGTCGTGCCGTCCTTGCGGTCGGCCTGCTCGACCGCCTTGTCGACCGCGGTCTGGAAGGCGTCGACGTAGACCACGAGGTCGGCGCCCTGGACGTCGGCGACCTGACGCGGGCTGAGCTCGAGGTCGTGGGGCTCGGCGCCGGGGCGCACCAGGTTCTCCACGGTGTAGTGGTCGCCGGCGACCCGCTCGACCAGGAACTCGAACGGATAGGCCGAGGTCACGACGGTGGGCCCGTTGTCAGAACCCCCCGCGCCGCACGCGACGAGGAAGGGGGAGAGCAGCAGGGCAGGGGCGATCAGGGCGGCACGACGCATGCGCCCATCGTTCCCGCGGATGGGAACCATTGTCAAATTGACGGCAGGTGCTACTGGTCACGTCGACCTCGATACGCTGGCCCGATCCACGGGAGCGGCCCGTCACGACGGCCGCGCACCCCGCCGACATCCAGCCGGGAGAACTGCATCCATGCCTGCGTCCACGATCGACACCGTCACCAGCCTCTGCAAGCGTC
Organism: Actinomycetes bacterium; assembly: GCA_023252095.1. Lineage (GTDB taxonomy): Bacteria > Actinomycetota > Actinomycetes > Propionibacteriales > Nocardioidaceae > Aeromicrobium. The sequence goes on from JAHEXN010000004.1 coordinate 18,835, forward strand.
GCGGCTTCGTCTACCAGTGCGGTGAGATCTACGGCGGCACGAAGTCCGCCTGGGACTACGGCCCCCTGGGCGTCGAGCTCAAGGAGAACATCAAGCGCCAGTGGTGGCGTTCCATGGTGCAGGGTCGCGACGACGTCGTGGGTCTGGACTCCTCGGTCATCCTGCCGACCCGCGTGTGGGAGGCCTCCGGCCACCTCGCGGCCTTCGTCGACCCGCTCGTGGAGTGCCTGAGCTGTCACCGCCGCTACCGGCAGGACCACCTGCAGGAGGCCTACGTCGAGAAGAAGGCGAAGGGCGGCCAGCCGGAGATCGATCCCGACACCGTCGCGATGGACCTCATCGTCTGCGCCAACTGCGGCACCAAGGGCCAGTGGACCGAGCCGCGCATGTTCAACGGCCTGCTCAAGACCTACCTCGGCCCCGTCGAGTCGGAGGAGGGCCTGCACTACCTGCGACCCGAGACCGCGCAGGGCATCTTCGTCAACTTCGGTCAGGTCATGACGAGTGCGCGCAAGAAGCCGCCGTTCGGCATCGGCCAGATCGGCAAGAGCTTCCGCAACGAGATCACGCCGGGCAACTTCATCTTCCGCACCCGCGAGTTCGAGCAGATGGAGATGGAGTTCTTCGTCAAGCCCGGCGAGGACGAACAGTGGCACGAGTACTGGCTCGCCGAGCGCATGGGCTGGTACACGGGTCTCGGGGTCACACCCGACAACCTGCGGTTCTACGAGCACGCGGCCGAGAAGCTGTCGCACTACTCCAAGCGCACCGTCGACATCGAGTACCGCTTCGGCTTCCAGGGCTCGGAGTGGGGCGAGCTCGAGGGTGTCGCCAACCGCACGGACTTCGACCTGACGACGCACAGCCAGCACTCCGGCAGCGAGCTGTCGTACCACGACCAGGCCACGGGGGAGCGCTGGACGCCGTACGTCATCGAGCCCGCAGCCGGCGTCAACCGGTCGATGATGGCGTTCCTGGTCGACGCCTACGCCGAGGACGAGGCGCCCAACACCAAGGGCGGCGTCGACGTCCGCACCGTGCTGCGGCTCGACCACCGGCTCGCTCCCGTCAAGGCCGCCGTGCTGCCGCTCTCGCGCAACGAGGCGCTCTCGCCGGCCGCCCGCGACCTCGCGAAGGAGCTGCGTGGCTTCTGGAACGTCGACTTCGACGACGCCCAGGCCATCGGTCGTCGGTACCGTCGCCAGGACGAGATCGGCACCCCGTTCTGCATCACGGTCGACTTCGAGACGCTCGAGGACCAGGCCGTCACGATCCGTGAGCGCGACACGATGCAGCAGGAGCGGGTCGCCCTCAGCCAGGTTCGCGACTGGCTCGCGGCGCGCCTCCCCGGCTGCTGACCCCGGACGGGGTGACAATCTCGGCGTGATCTCGTCGCGTCGCCGTCTCCGGCTCGTCCTGTGCGCTCTTGCGTTGCTCGTTCCCGTGGCCGCGTGCGGCGGCGACGAGAAGCCGAAGCCGGTCTCCTCCGTGCCGGCAGGCTTCGAGGTGCCCGAGGGCGTCACGATCAGCAAGCCGGGCACCCAGCGCAAGCCGGGCGAGACGGCCTCGGTCGTCTACCAGGTCGACGAGCAGGCCGCGAGCGCCATCACGGTCACGATCGCCAACGTCCGCAAGGGAGTCATCGAGGACTTCCGGTTCTTCTCGTTGACGCCTGACCAGCTGACCTCGTCGCCGTTCTACGTCGACCTCACTGTCGTCAACGAGGGCCCGGCCGGACTCGGTGGCGTGGCCCTGCCGGTCTTCGCCCGCGACGACGCCGACACGCTGCTCCCGCCGACCCCGATCGTCGGCAGCTTCGCACCGTGTCCGAGCGGCCAGCTGCCTGAGAGCTTCCTGCCGGGGGAGTCGGCCAACCTGTGCCTGGTCTACCTGGTGCCGGCCGGCCAAGCGCTCGTCTCGGTCGACCTGCAGCCCGACGGCGACGACTCCGCGATCACCTGGGCTCCGTGAGTCGTCGCCCCTGAGGCGGATGGGACAATCGGAGGATGAGCACCTCGACCATGGCGGCGCCGCTGCGCCTGGGTGACCTCGAGGTCGCCGTGCCGGTCGTGCTGGCGCCGATGGCAGGGGTCACCAACGCCGCGTTCCGTCAGCTCTGCGCCGAGCAGGGCGCCGGGCTGTACGTGTGCGAGATGATCACGTCCCGCGGCATCGTCGAGGGTGATCGCACGAGCCTGTCGATGCTGACGTTCTCGGGGGCCGAGTCGGTCCGCTCCGTGCAGCTGTACGGCATCGACCCCGACATCATCGGCCGCGCGGTCTCGATCCTGTGCGACGAGCACGGCGTGCAGCACGTCGACCTGAACTTCGGCTGCCCGGTGCCCAAGGTGACCCGCAAGGGCGGCGGTGCCGCGCTGCCCTGGAAGGCCGGGCTGCTCGGCCGCATCCTGACGTCCGCCGTCGAGGCGGCCGAGCCGTACGGCGTGCCGGTCACGATGAAGACCCGCAAGGGCATCGACGACGAGCACCTCACCTACCTCGACGCGGGCCGCATCGCGGCCGACACCGGGTGCGCCGCGATCGCGCTCCACGGACGCACCGCGATCCAGCACTACTCGGGCCAGGCCGACTGGGACGCGATCGCCGAGCTCAAGGCCTCGACCTCGATCCCCGTGCTCGGCAACGGCGACGTCTGGGAGGCCTCCGACGCGGTGCGCATGATGGCCGAGACCGGGTGTGACGGCGTCGTCGTCGGTCGCGGCTGCCTGGGGCGCCCCTGGCTGTTCCGCGACCTCGCTGCGGCGCTCACAGGTCGCGAGGTGCTGACCACGCCGAACCTGGGTGAGGTCGCCGCGGTCATGCGTCGCCACGCCGAGCTCCTGGGCCAGTGGATGGGCGAGGAGCGGGGCTGCATCGAGTTCCGCAAGCACGTCGCGTGGTACCTCAAGGGGTTCGCTGCAGGCTCGGTCGTGCGCAGCAGTCTCGGCAAGGTGTCGTCCTACGCGGCGCTCGACGCGCTGCTGGCCGACCTTGACCCGGACGAGCCGTTTCCGGTGGCCGAGCTCGGTCGTCCGCGCGGTCGCCAGGGCACGCCCAAGCGCGTCGTCGTCCCGGAGGGATGGCTCGACTCGCGCGAGATCGACGGCGACCTCGACCCGGCGGCCGAGGACGCGACCTCCGGAGGCTGACGTCAGACGACGGGGCGCAGGAGCCCCGAGTCGACGTCATACACGAAGCCGGCGACCTCGATCTCGTCGGGGACGAGCGGGTGGCTCTCGATCTTGTGCACGTCGGCGCGGATCGTGGCCTCCTGGTCGGTGATCGCGCCCAGGGTCATCCAGCTCGCGTCGGTGCCGGTGGCCGTGCCGACCCGGGCCTGCAGCTCCTCCTCCGGGGCTGAGGCCATCGCGCAGCGGGTGTGCTGGACGACCAGCACCCGTCGGACCTGCAGCAGCGTCACGCCGAGCACCACGGCGACGAGCACCTGGTCGGTCACACGCCCGCCGGGGTTGCGCAGGATCTTGGCGTCGCCCGGCTCGAGGCCGATCATGCGGAGCGGATCGATGCGGGAGTCCATGCAGGTCACCATCGCGACGCCGGCACGGGCGATGCCGTCGAAGCCGCCGTGGTGGAAGTCGTCGGCGTAGGTGCGGTTCGCAGCAAGGAGGTCGTCGAAGGCCATGGGCCAAGATTATCGCCGTCGCTCAGGACCGCACTCAGGGCATCCAGTCGTACCAGAGCGGACCGATCCCGTAGCCGCGTCCGACCGAGAAGTCGTACTGGACCATGCGGTAGTCCTCCAGCACCTGACGCTGCTCGGGGGTGAGGTCGGACTCCTCCAGGACGTCGCCGCCAGGGGTCACGACGAGTCCGCGCCCGACCGAGCCGACGACGTCCTGCACGTGCTGCACGAGCCGGTAGTAGGGCGGGAGCGGCGCACCGATCATCTCGGCCGCCAGCGGGAGCAACGTCGTGGCGTCGACGATGCCGAGGTCGCGCCCCGGGTCGAGGACGTCGACGTTCGACCAGAGCAGGACGGGAGTCAGGAGCGTCTCGACGGGTTCGTTCTCCTCGCGCAGGTCGGCGGGCAGCGCTGGCGGGTAGTGGTCGCCGTAGTAGACGACGACCGTGGGGCGTGCCCGAGCCCTCAGCGCGGTCAGGAACTCGTCGAGCGCGACGTCGCTGTGCTCGAGTCCGCGGAGCCAGGTCTGGAGCTGGGCCCGTTCCTCGTCGTCGCCGACGAGTCCTGCGACCTGAGGGACGTCGTCGTACCAGCCGAAGAACGGCGTGTGGTTCTGCATCGTCACGAGGTTCACGAGTGTCGGGGTCGTGGCTGCGTCGAGCACCGTGAGCGTCTCGGCGAACGCGTCGGCGTCGGAGACGTGGGGGTTGCGACCCAGGGGGACGGTCGCGGTGAAGTCGCGCTGCTCCCGGAACTCCGAGAACCCGAGGGCCTCGTAGACCGACCGCCGCTGGTAGAGCGCACCGCTGTACGGATGGACCGCC
>JAHEXN010000004.1:23311-33680 GCA_023252095.1 Actinomycetes bacterium
CACGGCCTCGGCGCCCTGGCTCGACAGCCACCCCACGGCCGACGGGAAGTCGCGCCGTCCGGCGATGATCGACTGGTAGGGCGAGAAGATCTGGGGCTCGACCAGACCGATCGACTGACCGGTCAGGACCTGGAACTCCATCGTCGAGGTGCCGGTGCCGTAGTAGGAGGCGACAGTCTGCCCGGACCAGCCCTCGACACCGTGCTCCCGCAGGTGGGCCAGGGGGTCACGCTCGATCGTGAGGCCCGACAGCCGGGTCGGGTCCGCAACGCTCTCGGACAGCACCACGACGACGTCCAGGTCGGCCAGCGTGACGCCGCCGGGGTCGGGCCGGTCCTGCGCGTAGCGGGCAGCGATCTCCGCGATCCGCTCCTGGCTGTATCCCTCGGGTGGCTGCATCACGAGACTCGGCACGTTGGTCAGGAACCCGGCGACGAAGCCGTTCCTGAGGTAGTTCTCGAACTGGCCCCAGGCACAGCACTCGATGCTGTCGGAGTCGTACATCGCGCGGATCGGGTTGTGCGGTCGGTTGAAGTCGATGGCGACGGCGGCCGTGACGGCGAGCACCGGGGCGAGGGCCAGGCTGACGACCCGACGCCGACGCCTGACGGCGCCGGGTGCTCCGGCGACGTGACGGCGCCGGCGGTGGTCGAGCCAGCCCGCGGTTGCCGCGACGACGACGGCGCCCACGAGGGGCACGAGCACCGTGGCGGTGTCGGTCTGCGATGCGAGGAACTCCGGGCTCGTGATGAAGGCGAGGTCGGTCGGGAGCAACGGCACCCCGAGAGCGTCGAGCTTCTCGCGCTGCGCCACGTGACCCACGACGGACACGCCCAGCACGAGCGCCAGGGTGACCCAGCGCTGCCGGGTGACGATCATCGCCAGGCTGACGAGGACCCACACCAGGCCGAAACCGACCGGGTCGTCGAGCACACCGCGCGTGGGAACGCCGGCGTCGGCGGCGAGCCGGTTGATCGAGGCGCCCAGAAGGCGGATCGCGATGTAGGCGGCGACTGCGGCGAGCGCGAGGTCGGGCAGGACGCTCCGGCGCAGCCCTGGGATCCACGACATCGCACCAATTCTATCGAGCCGACCTCCGCAGGACGACGAGGGCCAGCGCGGCCGCGGCCAGCGCGAGCACCGCTGCGGCGGCGAACACGGTGTGGAGCTGGGCGATGCCGGCCTCGAGGAGCAGGTCGTCGTAGGCGCGGCAGCGCGTCGTGCCGCCGCAGACCTCCATCGGCGAGTCGATGCCACCCGCCTCGGCGTAGAACGACCGCAGACCGAGGGTCGTCAGCGCGGAGATCCCGATCAGCATGCCGACCATTCGCGCCACGACGAGCAGCGCGCTCGCGATGCCGTGGACGGCGTCGTGCGTGTGGTCCAGCAGCGCGGCGTTGACAGGGGCGATCGCCAGACCGAAGCCGAGACCTCCGACGACGAGCGAGAGCGTCTCGACGGGGGACTCGAGCGACGTGGCGTCCCACGTCGACATGTGCCAGAACGCGCCCGCCGAGAGCAACATCGCGACGGTCGTGAGCGGCGCGGGGGAGACGCGCCGGAGCAACCAGCCGCCCAGGACCGCGCCGATCGGCAGCGCCACGAGGAACCGCACGAGGACGAGCGCAGCATCGAGCTGGGAGTCGCGGTGCACGGTCAGGCGAGCGAACAGAGGGATGTCGACGAGGGCGGCGATCAAGGAGCCGCCGATCAGGAACGAGACCGCGACGGCACCCCAGGCCTGGCGGGCCGTCAAGGCCGAGCGGGGGATGAGTGGTTCGCGGGCGGTGCGCTGACGCACCACGAACCCGACGACCGCGACGGCTCCCACGGCCAGGAGCACGGGCGCGTCCTCGGAGATCGCGTGCTGCTCCGGGTCGGCGGACGCGAACGAGACGATCACGGTGCCGAGGGCGACGGCCATGAGCGCCGCTCCGACCAGGTCGACCTCGCGAGCCACCGCGGGCCACGCGCGCACCGCGACGAGCGGCCGCCGCGCCGTGAGCTGACGCAGCACGAACAGGACGAGGACGCCGTACAGCGACAGGGCCAGGGGCGAGAGCCAGCGCGAGTCGCCCACGACCGGGATGAACGCGAGACCCGACGTGATGCCGCGGGTCAAGGACTCCGGCTCGAGCATCACGACGACCAGCAGGACGAGCGCGGCCATGGCCAGGACGACACCGATCCAGTCGCCGTGTCCTGTGGTCTCGGGCGGCGACTCGTCGGCGGAGGTGTCGCCCGTGCGCAGGCTCAGGATCGCGGCGGCGATCAGGGTGCCGACAGCGGCGTTCAGCCAGAAGATGTCGCGCCAGTCGCCGACCGCCAGGACGACGGCTCCGTACAGCGGCCCGAGCACGCTGCCCAGCTCCTGGACGGCTCCGACGACGCCGAGCGGCAGCCCTCGACGCTCGGGGGGCCAGGCCTCGGCGACGAGCGCGAGGGTGGGCGGGATCAGACCACCGCCCCCGAGGCCCTGCACGAACCGTCCTGCGACCATCGACTCCAGGTCGTAGGCCGCGGCCGTGACGACCGACCCGATCGCGAACACCACGAGGCATCCGGTCAGCACCGGAAGACGACCACGGACGTCGGCGATGCGACCGATCAGGGGCAGGATCGCGACGTAGCCCAGCAGGAATCCCGAGACGACCGGGGCGGCACGCTGCAGCTCGTCGATGTCGAGTCCGACGGCCGACATCATGTCGGGCAGCGCCAGGACGACGACGTAGGTGTCGGCGGCCGCGAACCCGATCGCGACGGCCGCGAGGGTCAGCAGGCCGCGGGTGGCGACCCGGACCGCCGCATCGCTCATGCCTGGCCGCTCACGCCCCGCCGGTGCGGATCGGTGCCTCGATCGTGGGCGACTCGTCCGATGCGGCGACGGTCACGACGTAGGTGACCTCATCGGTGCCGGGGTAGAACACGCCCGTCAGCGTGAGGTCGTGGACCTCGTCGTCGTCGGTCAGGCGGACGACGACCTTGACGTCGGCGTCGGGGTCGGCCGAGGGGATCAGCGCCGCGACGAGCTCGCCCGGCACGCTGCCGGAGATCGCGGTCAGGACCGTCTCGCCGTCGCGCTCCTGACTCGTCTTCGAGACCTCGACCTCGCTCAGCAGGGAGACCACGCCCTGGTCCGGCAGGCCGATCAGGGTCGCCGGGTCCGGCGCGCCGTACTCGGTGGGGACGATCGTGAGGAAGTCGGTCGAGAACGGGAACTTGACCCAGACCTGGCCGTCGACCGAGACGGTCTCGACCGTCAGGCTCGTGCCGCCCGTGGAGACCTTGACGTCGCCCTCGAACGCGGGCGTGCGGTTGCCGAATCCCTTGGCGGACTCCAGCCCCTGCACTCCGCTGGGCAGGCGGCCGTCGATCGCGATCGAGAAGTCGAGACGTTCGGCCTCGCCGAGAGCCGCGGCGGCGGTGTCGAGACGGCTCGCGGCGGTGTCGGGATCGACCGTGTCCTCGGAGCCGGAGCATCCGGCCAGCAGGACGGGGAGGAGCAGGACGCCGAGGACGAGGAGTCGGGGTGAGCGCACGTGGTCAGTCTGACACGGGGGCGAGGGCACCCGCAGGTCCGGCAACGGCCAGGACGGGCTGGTCCAAGGGTGTGCCGGACCCGTCGCGCCGGGGGTCGACCGCGGGCAGGGGCACGGGAGACCCGCTCGCGGCGCAGGCCACGGGGTCGCCATCGCCGACCCAGGCCACGACCAGGGCGTCCTCGCCCCTCAGGAGGCGCTGGCAGCGCACGCCACCCGTGGCTCGGCCCTTGGCTGGGTAGGCCGACATCGGGGTGACCTTGGCCGATCCTGTCTCGGTGCCGGGGAGCGCGTCACTGCTGCCGGCGACCGTGACGACGTGGGCGGCCTCGAGGTCACGCACGGCCCCGAACGCGATGACGTGCTGGCCCGCCGCGAGCTTGACGCCCGCCACGCCGCCGCCGCTGCGTCCCTGGGGACGGACGAGATCGGCGGCGAAGTGGAGCAGCTGCGCGTCGGACGTGACGAAGGCGAGCTGCTCACGACCCGTGACGAGGTCGACGGCACCGACGACCTCGTCGCCCTCGGCCAGGCTGATGATCTCCCACTCGTCGCGCCCCTTCAGGTGATCGGGGCGGACACGCTTGACGGTGCCCTGGCGCGTGCCGAGCGCGATGCCGGGCTGGTCGTCGCCGAAGGTCATCAGGGTCACGGTGCGCGCGTCGGTGGCGACGAGCTCGCCGACGGGGACGCCGCCCTGGACCGACGGTGCGCCGGCGGTGGGCGGGAGCGCGGGGAGGTCGAGCACCGACACGCGCCGGACCACGCCGTCGCTCGTGACGACACCGATCTGGGCGCGGGCCGTGGTGCGGACCGCCGCCACCACGACGTCGTGCGCGGCGCGGGACTCGGCGGGGCCAGGGCGGGTCGCGTCGGCGGTGCGGGCGAGCAGGCCGGTGGCCGAGAGCAGGGCCCAGCACGGGTCGTCGGCGACCTCGACCGGGGTGGCAGCCGTGACGGTCTGACCGGCCGAGGCCAGCAAGATCGTGCGGCGCGGTGTGCCGAACTGCTTGGCCATCGCGGCGAGCTCGTCGCCCACGACAGAGCGCAGCAGCGTCTCGTTGGCAAGGATCGCGTCGAGCTCCTCGATCGTGCGTTGCAGCGCGGCGATCTCGTTCTCGACCGCGATGCGGTCGTACCGGGTGAGCCGGCCGAGCGTCAGGTTGAGGATGTACTCGGCCTGCTCGGTCGACAGGTCGAACACGCTCATGAGGCGGTCGCGGGCCTCGCCACGGTTCTCGCTGCTGCGGATCAGCTGGATGACCTCGTCGATGTCGACGAGCGCGAGCAGGAGGCCCTCGAGCAGGTGCAGGCGCGCCGCTGCCTTGGCGCGCCGGAACGCGGTGCGGCGCCGGACGACGTCGTACCGGTGCTGCAGGTAGACCTCCAGCATCTCCTTGAGGCCCAGCGTGCGCGGCTGGCCGTCGACCAGCGCGACGGCATTGATGCCGAACGAGGTCTCGAGCGGCGTCATCTTGTACAGCTGCTCGAGGATCGCCTCGGGAACGAAGCCGTTCTTGACCTCGATCACGATCTCGAGGCCCGAGTGTCGGTCCGACAGGTTCTTGAGGTCGGCGATGCCCTGCAGCTTCTTGGACTGCACGAGTTTCTTGACGGCCTCGATGACCTTCTCGGGCCCCACGTTGTACGGCAGCTCGGTGATGACGACGGCCTTGCGGCGGCCGACCTGGTCGATGCGCGCCGTGGCACGCATGCGGAACGAGCCGTTGCCGGCGGCATACGCGTCGCGCACGCCGTCGAGGCCGATGATCTTGCCGCCCGTGGGCAGGTCGGGCCCCGGGATGAAACGCATCAGGTCGTCGAGCGAGGCGCTGGGGTGCTTGATGAGGTGGCGGCAGGCCTGCACGACCTCGACGAGGTTGTGCGGCGGGATGTTGGTGGCCATGCCGACGGCGATGCCCGAGGCGCCGTTGACGAGGAGGTTGGGCAGCGCGGCCGGCAGGACCACGGGCTCGGTCTCGCGGCCGTCGTAGTTGGGCCGGAAGTCGACCGTGTCCTCCTCGATCGAGGCGGTCATGGCCTCGGCGGCCGGATCCATGCGGCACTCGGTGTACCGCATCGCGGCCGGCGGGTCGTCGGGCGAGCCGAAGTTGCCGTGGCCGTCGATCAGCGGCACCCGCAGCGACCAGTGCTGGACGAGGCGGACGAGGGCGTCGTAGATCGCGCTGTCGCCGTGCGGGTGCAGACGACCCATGACCTCACCGACGGGGCGCGCCGACTTCACGTGGCCGCGATCGCTGCGCAGCCCCATCTCGTCCATCGTGTAGAGGATGCGGCGCTGCACGGGCTTGAGGCCGTCGCGTGCGTCGGGCAGGGCCCGTGAGTAGATGACCGAGTACGAGTACTCGAGGAAGCTCGATCGCATCTCCTCGCGGATGTCGGTGTCGACGATGTGCTCCTCGAAGTCGTCCTCGACCCCGGTGCCCGTGCTGGTCCTGCGTGCCATGCCGTCCTTCCCACTGCCGTCCCGTGGCTCGGGACCGCCCACCATTGTGGCGGTCGTCGCCGACGGGGCCGCACGTGCCACGCCGGGCGGCTCCGGCGCGAGTCCGTGCGGGGGACGCAGGCGGTAGATTGACCGCGTGACCGAAGCGCCCGAAGTGGAGGACCTCCACCCGGTCCCCGAGTGGGAGGCCGACGTCCTGCTGCGCGACGGTCGCGTTGCCCAGCTGCGGCCCATCGTCCCGGCCGACTCCGACGAGTTCATCGAGTTCTACAGCCGGGTCTCCGAGGAGTCGAAGTACTTCCGGTTCTTCGCGCCGTACCCCACGCTGTCGGCCCGTGACGTCCGCCGGTTCACGGTGGTCGACCACGACCGCCGCGTCGCCTTCGTGATGACGCTGCACGGCCAGATCATCGCCGTCGGACGCTACGACGCCACGAGCGACGACGAGGCCGAGGTCGCCTTCCTCGTCGAGGACGCGCACCAGGGTCGCGGCATCGGGCAGCTCCTTCTCGAGCACCTCGCGCAGGCCGGTCGCGAACGGGGGCTCGAGCGGTTCCACGCCGAGGTCCTGCCGAGCAACGCCCGCATGCTCCAGGTCTTCCGGGAGATGGGCTACTCGCTCACCGCCGAGCTCGCCGACGGCGTGCAGCAGCTGACCTTCCCGCTCGACGCCACCGACACCGCGGTCGGTGTCATGCGTGCTCGCGAGCAGCGCGCCGAGGCTGCGTCGATCGCCCGCATCTTCGACGCCCGCAGCATCGCGGTTATCGGCGCCAGCCGCCGACAGGACTCGATCGGCCAGGCCATGGTGCGCAATCTCGTGCTGGGCGACTACTCGGGCGCGGTCTACGCCGTCAACAGCAGCGCGGAGGCCGTGTCGGGCCTGCCGGCGTACGCCTCGGTGCAGGACATCCCCGACGAGGTCGAGATCGCGATCGTGGCGGTGCCTGCCGAGTCGGTCACCGACGTCGTGCTCGACTGCGCTGCCAAGGGTGTCCACGGACTGGTCGTGATCTCGGCCGGCTTCGCGGAGGAGGGCGTCGAGGGACGCAAGCGGCAACGCGCCCTGCTCGGCCTGTGCCGTTCCTACGGCCTGCGCCTGATCGGCCCCAACTGTCTCGGCGTCATCAACACCGCACCGCACCGCCAGCTCAACGCCTCCCTCTCGCCCGCGATGCCGCCGCAGGGCCGCGTCGGCTTCTTCTGTCAGTCCGGAGCGCTGGGAACCGCGATCCTCGAGACGGTCTCGCGCCGCGGCCTCGGCCTCTCGACCTTCGTCTCCGCGGGCAACCGTGCCGACGTCTCGGGCAACGACCTCCTGCAGTTCTGGCAGGAGGACGACGCGACCGAGGTCGTGCTGCTGTACCTGGAGTCGATCGGCAACCCGCGCAAGTTCTCGCGCATCGCCCGCCGGGTCGCGGCCACCAAGCCGATCGTCGCGGTGAAGTCCGGTCGCTCCACGCAGGGCGTCCCGGTCGGGCACACGGTCCGTCGCAGCTCCGCGCCCCAGGCCGCGGTCGACGCGATGTTCCGCCAGGCGGGTGTCATCCAGGTCGACACGCTCGACGAGATGTTCGACGTCGCCCAGGTCCTGGCGCACCAGCCGCTGCCCCGGGGCAATCGCGTCGCGATCGTGGGCAACTCCGACGCCATGGCCCTGCTCGTCGCCGACGCCGGCAGCGCCGCTGGCCTGGAGGTCCTCAAGCCCGTGTCGCTCGGCGCATCCGCCGATGCCGAGGACTTCGAGGCCGCGATCGAGAACGCGCTGGCCAATCCACTCGTCGACGCGCTCGTCGTGGTCTACATCCCGCCGCTCAACACGAGCGGCGAGGAGGTCGCCGACGTGCTGGCCGCGATCGGTGAGCAGTCCGACAAGCCCATCGTCTCGACGTTCCTCGGCAGCGAGGGCGTGCCCGAGCTGCTCCGGGTGCCGGACGTCGCGGGAGGCTCCGCCGGCCGCGGGTCGGTCCCGTCCTACTCGGCGCCGGAGTCTGCGGTCCGCGCGCTGGCTCGCGTCGTCAACTACGCCGAGTGGGCCTCGCGCGAGCACGGCGATTTCGCCCAGTTCGACGACATCCGAGCCGGTGACGCGCGCGCCCTGATCGACCAGGTGCTCGAGCTCGCTCCGCGGGGTGCCGTGCTGTCGACCGAGCAGGTGCACGCCCTGCTCGACTGCTACGGCATCGACATGTGGACGTGGATCAACGTGCACGACGCCGACGAGGCCGTGGCGGCCGGCGAGAAGCTCGGCTGGGACGTCGTCCTGAAGGCGGGCAGCGAGCACCTGCGCGCGCGGCCCGACCTGGCCCACATCTGGCGCTCGATCCACTCCGCCGACGACATGCGGCGCGCGTGGGCCGAGATGTCGCGGTGGTCGGGCGTCCGGTCCGACACGCGCTTCTACGTCCAGCGCACGGTCTCCGACGGCGTTCCGCTGGCGTTCAGCGCCTCCGAGGACGGCCTGTTCGGCCCGCTCGTGTCCTTCGGCCTCTCCGGTGCTCCGAGCGAGCTGCTCGGCGACCGCACCTACGGGATCCCGCCCCTGACCGACGTCGACGTCTCGACCATGGTCACCGACCTCCGCGCCGCCCCGCTCCTGTTCGGCTACCGCGGCTCCGAGCCGGTCGACGTGCCGCGGATCCATGACGTCCTGCTGCGCATCGCGGCGCTCAAGGACGACCTGCCCGAGGTGTCAGAGCTCGACCTGGAGCCCGTCGTCGTCCGTCCCGACGGCATCACGGTGCTCAGCGCCCGCGCCAAGGTCGTGCCCACCCAGGACCGCCGGGGCGAGTGGTACGCCCGCCGACTCAACCCGGCCGGTGCGCTGGGCGATACGCTGGCGTGATGGCCCACGACCGCACCGGCGAGCTGTACGCCGCGATCTCCCGCAGCGGTTACTACCCCGAGATCGTCGCCGACGGACTTCGCGACGCGCTCGCGGGGGAGGAGGTCTGGGCGTTCGTCGCGCACCACGAGCCGACGTTCGACCGCGACGAGATCCGCCGGCACATGACCGTGCTGGTGCTGACCGACACGCGTGTCGTGCTGCTGCACACCGACGAGCACCCGCCGGACGACCTCGTCCCGCGTCCCTACACGTCCACGACGTCGGAGGCCGTCGGTCTCGAGCGCATCGCCTCGGTCGTCGTGACCCGCATCGTGTCGACCGCAGGCAAGCTCGAGGAGGCCGTGCTCACGATCGGGTGGGGTGCGGTCTCGCGCGTCGACCTCGAGCCCGCGCGCTGCGACGACCCCGAGTGCGAGGCCGACCACGGCTACACCGGATCGGTCAGCAGCGACGACTTCTCGCTCCGGCTGGCCAGCGCTGGCGACGGCGGGCAGGCCGTCGAGGAGCTGCTCGACTTCGCGCGCCACCTGTCGTCGGTCACGTCGCGCCCCCCGGCGCTCGGCCGCGGCTGACCCGCGTTGCCCAGGCCCGTGTCAGCTCGCATCCACGACCTCTGGCCCTCGGTCGGCGCGGCGATGGGCGTCGACGGACTCGTCGACGTCGTGGGCCTGCCGCTGGCCCGCGGCTACGTGCTCTTCCTGGTCGACGGGCTGGGCGAGGTCAACCTGCGCGACAACGCCGAGCACGCGCCGTTCTTGAGCACCCTCGACTCCGTCCCGGACGTCCGCAGCAACATCCCGTCCACGACCGTCACGAGCCTGACCTCGCTGGGCACGGGCGTCACGCCGGGCCAGCACGGCGTCGCGGGCTACACCGTCCGCGTGCCGGAGACGGGGGAGCGTCTCAACTCGATCGCCTGGGACAAGCCGCTCGACCCCCGGGCGTGGCAGGCGCGCCCCATGGTGCTCGAACGCATGGCCCGTGAGGGCGTGGCCGCCGCAGCGGTCAACGAGGCGCGGTTCCAGGGCTCCGGGCTGACGCAGTGCAGCCAGCGCGACGTGCCGTACCACGGCGTGACCTCGAGCTGGGAGCGCCACGACGTCCTGCTCGACCTCACGGAGGCGGCCGGTCGCCCCGCGATCTACGCCTACGAGTCGCACCTGGACCACACGGGCCACAAGCACGGGTGCACGTCCGCGGAGTGGCGTGAGGAGCTGCGCCGCATCGACACCGACCTCGCCCGCCTGCGGGCCGATCTGCCCGAGGACGTCCGGCTTCTGGTCACGGCCGATCACGGCATGCTTGACCTCCCGCGCGAGGGGCGGTTCGACGTCGACGAGCACCCCCGCCTGCTCGATGGTGTCGAGCTGCTCGCGGGGGAGGCGCGGTTCCGCCACGTGCACACCACCGAGCCGGAGCAGGTCGCGGCACGCTGGCGCGACGTGCTGGGCGACCGCGCCGAGGTCCGGCTGCGCGCGGAGTGCGACGACTGGTTCGGCCCGCTCGACCCGGCGG
>JAHEXN010000181.1:0-607 GCA_023252095.1 Actinomycetes bacterium
GACGGCGCGGCTGCCGCCCGGGAACGTCTTGCCCACGGAGCGGTACTCGATCATGCAGGCCTCACAGACGCCGGTGGGGCGAACCCACGGGTTCGACGGTCCCCGACAGTCTGATGGTGCCGCGCACCGGCGGCAAGGTGAATCTTCACGCAGGCACGATCTGCTCGACGGGCGTCCCGCCCGCGACGACCGGCAGGCCCGCCTCGCGCCAGGCGTGGATGCCGCCCTCGAGGTCGCCGGCCCGCAGCCCGAGCGACACCAGCGAGGCCGCCGCGAGCGACGAGGTGTAGCCCTCGGTGCAGTACACGATCCAGGCCTGGTCCCGGGTGGCCTGAGGAAGTGCCGCACCCGACTCGGGGTGCAGCCGCCACTCGAGATGGTTGCGCTCGACCACGACGGCCCCCGGGATCTCGCCATCCTCGGTGCGCTGCCACGCGGGGCGGATGTCGACCAGGAAGGCGCCCTCGGCGACGAGGCGGGCCGCCTCGACCGGTGGGTGGCGGTGGATCGAGCGACGCGCGTGCGCGAGCAGGGCGTCGACGGAGTCGAACTCGGCCGTCACGACGCCCGCCGCTCGGCGACCGACGCCGGAGCCGGGGCCTCAGGG
>JAHEXN010000181.1:617-7235 GCA_023252095.1 Actinomycetes bacterium
CCTCGGCGAGCTTGAGGAGCTGACCGCCCTCGACGTCGTAGTAGTTCATCGACTCCAGGGGCGGCGAGTAGGCGTGCACGCTCACGGCGGTGCCAGCGGCGACGTTGCGCACGTCGTGGACGTAGTGCTCGCCGAAGACCACGGTGTCGCCCGTCGTGCGGGCCGTGTCGCGCAGCTCGTGGGCGCCGGGCGTCCAGACCGTCTCGGTCAGCTCGCCCTCGACGACGGTGTAGGCCCCCGACGAGCCGCCGTGATCGTGCAGCTGCGTGCCCTGGTCGGTCGTCCAGCTGATGAGCCACACGTCGACCTGGTCGTCGCGGCGCAGCCGGACGTGCCAACGCTCCTCGGTGTCGGCGTGCACCGCGTGACACCCGCGTCGCACCTCGTCGGCGACCTCCTGGGTGAGGTCGACCAGCTCGGCGAGACTCAGAGCGGGCGCGGTGACGCGACGGACGGACATGGCTCCATCGAAGCCCTCTCGGCGCCTCCGTGGCGCGGATCCCGCAGTGTGGGACGCGCGCCTTCCGTCGCCTCGATGAGGTACCGCGTTCACGAGGGGGTCGTTTTGGCCCGGGCCGACCCCATGGGCTAAGGTTGCGTCCGCGGTTCGCCGCACGTATGAGGCCCCGTGGCGCAGTTGGTTAGCGCGCCGCCCTGTCACGGCGGAGGTCGCGGGTTCGAGTCCCGTCGGGGTCGCCAGAAAGCAGCAGGGTCCATGCCGTCAGGTATGGACCCTGCTGCTTTCTGGCGACCGACGGGGCGAGAACCCGCGAAGCGGTGGGGGCACCTCCCAGCCCCGAGCGCCGGCCCGAGAGCACCGGGCCGCTCAGGGCGGCAGCACCCGAGCGAGGGGCGAGGGGGATCGAGTCCCGTCGGGGTCGCAGCAATGCATCGAGGTCCATGCCATCAGGTATGGACCTCGACGCTTTTGTGCCGCCCTCGTGCTCGTCCGGTCCCCGTGTCGGTGGGGTCTGACACCCTTCAGGTCATGAGTGATCCGGACCGCAGGACGACGTATGCCGCCGAGGACATGGTCACGGCGTGGCTCGACGCCACCTCGCTCGAGACCGGCGAGGTCCAGGTCACGATCCGTCGCGACGGGCGCCACCAGCAGGCCACGTACTCCCCCGAGGTCGAGCCCCGGTTCAGCCGCCCGTCCGAGGTCACCGCGTTCGTCGAGAGGGTCCTCGAGCGGCTGCAGGACCTGTCGCGTCAGCACGGCTCCGGCTATCGGGGCCGGGAGAAGAAGCCGGTCCGGGTCGTGGCCCACTCGGGCTGGAAGAAGGCGAGCTACAGCGAGGGGTTCATCTTCCTCCCGGCGCGTGAGCGGGGTGGTTCCTGGGCGTTGCGCGGGCTGGTGGTGCTCCACGAGCTGGCCCATCACCTCAACACCGGGGTCGAGGGCGCCATCATCGACGTCCACGGTGAGGGGTTCCGGTCCACCTTCGTGCGGCTGCTGGAGGACATCGGCTGGGTCCAGATCGCCGCCATGCTGCGGGAGGCCTACGCGCAGGTCGGGCTCGATCGCCGGCGCGGCGCTGACGACGGGATGCTCGAGAAGGTCGGCAAGCTGCTCCGCCACGCCGAGGGTGCCTCCACCGAGGCCGAGCGCGAGGCCTTCTTCTCGAAGGCGCAGGAGCTGGCCTCCATCCACTCCATCGAGCTCGCCGTGGCGCGAGCGGCGCACGAGCAGGGCGAGGCCGAACACACGCCCACGTTCGAGAGCGTCCGACTCGGCCATCGCGGCCAGCCGTCCAACGTGCGCCTGATCCACCTCATGCTGGCCATCGCGCGCGCCAACGACCTGCGGTGCAGCATCCGCCAGGACAACACCGGCGTGACGCTCTACGGCTTCGCCGGCGACATCGACGTCACGCGGATGCTCTACGTGTCGCTCGCGGTGCAGATGGTGGCCGACGCCGACGCCTACATCCGTTCCGGCGCCCACCGGCCCGTGCACGGCCGCACGGCTCGAGCCGCGTTCTACGAGGGCTGGACCGGCCGCATCGGGCAACGTCTCCACGAGGCCAGGGCCGCGGCGCGGGTCGCGTCCGGCGCCGGCATCGAGCCGAGCACGGGCGAGACCGACACGCCCAGCTCGACGGCGCTGGCCCTGGTGGCCAAGGACCTCGAGGTCGCGGAGTACTTCACCACGATGGGACGCCAGCACGGCGTCTCCGGCACGTGGAAGGGCAGCAACCCCGTCCACGACGCGCGCTCGGCCTCGCGGGGCCGGGCGGCCGCCGACCGGGCCCGCCTGGGCGACGAGAAGGCGATCTCGGCCTGAGCACGGCCTCTCGTGGGTGAGGCGTCGGTCTCACCTCGCGGTCGGGTGGGAAGAGCGCGGGTCGACACGGCGTTGGATGGGGACATGAGCACCTCTACGGCCACTGACACCTTCGTCCTCGACGACACGACACTGGACCTGCTGTTCCGGGAGGCCCGCACCGCCAACACCTGGACCGACGAGCCCGTGTCGGTCGAGCAGGTGCGTGAGGTTTTCGAGCTGGTCAAGCTCGGCCCCACGGCCATGAACAACCAGCCCATGCGTCTCCTGCTGGTCGAGAAGGGCCCCGGTCGCGATCGTCTGGTGGCCCACATGTCCGGCAGCAACAGCGCGAAGACCGCCGCTGCTCCCCTCGTCGCCGTCGTGGCCGCCGACACCGACTTCCACGAGCGTCTCCCCGAGCACTTCCCGCACGCCCCCGAGGCCATCACGTGGTTCGGCGACGACGAGGGCCGCGAGCGCACCGCCGTCTACAACGCGGCGCTTCAGACGGCGTACTTCATCATCGGCCTGCGGGCCGCCGGGCTTGCCACGGGCCCGCAGGCCGGTTTCGACAAGGCCGGCGTCGACGCGGAGTTCTTCGAGGGCACGGCCTGGAAGTCGCAGGTCGTCATCAACATCGGTCACCCCGGCCCGAACGCCTGGCTCGACCGGCTCCCGCGGATCTCGGCGGACGACGCGATCCGCGTGGTCTGACGCCAGCACCGATTCGGTCCGCACCGAGACCATCGAGTAGAGTGGCGGTCGCTCGTCGCGAGACGGGCACGGCCAGGTAGCTCAGTTGGTACGAGCGACCGCCTGAAAAGCGGTAGGTCGCCGGTTCGACCCCGGCCCTGGCCACAGACGAAAGAGGCCCCGCGTTCTTTGCGGGGCCTCTTTCGTCTGTGATGAAGGCCGGCACGAGAGCCGGCGGGTCGCCTGGGGGTCCCCCCAGCCCCTCTCCCGCGCTGGTTGAGGTGCGAGTGCGCTCTGGCGCGCGAGCCTCGAAACCACCGATGGCCGAGGCACCCCTCAACCACCCAGGGTTTCGAGGCTCACGCCGCAGGCGGCGTTCGCACCTCAACCGCCGGTGGCGACCACGTGCCGAGCGAAGCGAGCGCGAGGAACGAGCGCGCCGGCTCACCACCGGAGGGTCCGGCCGCACGATGGCCCGGGTCGCGCGGCCGGCCACGGCCCGACAGGATGGAGGCGTCCGTCCTCGACGACCGGGAGACCCATGACCGACCCGACCGACGCACCCGCTGCGGGCCAGACCTACGGAGTCGAGCTTGAGGCACCCGACCGCCAGCGTCGCCTGCTGTCGCTGCTCGCCTGGCCGGTCCGCGTCATCGGCGCCGGGCTCGGCATCGTCGACGAGCCGTCGTTCGGTGACGTCGTCGTGCGACGCCTCGACGACGGCAGCGAGGTGCTCCGCCTGCCCGTCAGCGGCACCGAGGAGACGGCGATCGGTCTGGACGAGATCGAGCACCAGCTGGAGGGCCTGACGGCCTCCGAGTTCCAGGCCCGCTGGGGCCTGGACCGCTGAGCCTCAGCGTCTGGAGAACGTCGGTCCCCGGCGATACCTTCGTGCCATGGCTGACGACACCGGCACCGAGTCCCTGAGTCCCGAGCGCACCGACCTGCTGGACGCGCTCACGATGCACCGCGAGCTGTTCCTGGGCACCGTCGCGGGCCTGTCCGACGAGCAGGCCCGGCTCACGCCCACGGCCAGCGAGCTCTCGCTCGGCGGGCTGGTCAAGCACGTCACGGCCACCGAGGCCGACTGGCAGCGCTTCATCGTCGACGGTCCGGCGGAGGACCACGTCGACTGGGAGAACGTCGACTGGTCCAACCCGCCCGCCGAGGTGCTGGCCCGTCAGGCCCAGTTCGTGCTGCTCGAGCACGAGACCCTGGCCGGTGTCGTCGCGGAGCACCGACGGGTGGCGGCCCGCACCGAGGAGCTCGTCCGCACCGTCGACCTCAACGCGAGCCAGCCCCTCCCCCAGGCCCCGTGGTTCGAGCCCGGCGCCACGCGCACGGCCCGGCGCACCTTCGTGCACCTGGTCGCCGAGATCGCGCAGCACGCGGGCCACGCCGACATCATCCGCGAGACGATCGACGGCCAGAAGTCGATGGGCTGACCCGCCCCCATCAGCACGGATCAGCGGCGGGGCAGCACGAGGTCATCCTCGGACGCCTCGTCCTTCGGGGTCCAGCCGGGCGGCCCGAAGACGTAGCCGAGCTTGTGCCGCCACCGGCGGGTGCTTCGCACGTCGCGCGCGATGTCGACGTAGTCGCCGTACTGCAGCTTGAGCAGGTTGTAGGTCTCGACCTTCTTCGTGAGGCCGTACGTCGGGCGCTGGCGCTCTCGCGTGAACGTGCCGAACAGGCGGTCCCAGATGATCAGGATGCCGCCGTAGTTCTTGTCGAGGTACTCCGGATCGGAGCCGTGGTGCACGCGGTGGTGCGACGGCGTGTTGAACACGTACTCGATGGGCCGCGGCAGCCGGTCGACCAGCTCGGTGTGCACGTAGAACTGGAAGATCAGGTTGACGCCGAACGCCACGTAGAGGGTCCAGGGCGCGAAGCCGAGCAGCGGGAGCGGCAGCCAGAAGAAGAACTCGAACCACGGGTTCCACTTCTGCCGCAGCGCGGTGCCGAAGTTCATGAACTCGCTGGAGTGGTGCGCCTGGTGACCTGCCCACGCGATGCGCACGCGGTGGCTGAACCGGTGGTGAAAGTAGTACCCGAGGTCGACGCCGAGGATCACCAGGACCCAGTACCACCACTCGTCGGTCGGAAGCTCCCAGAGCGCCAGGTACGCGAACACCGCGGTGAACCCGAAGAACGTGACGACCTTGAACAGGGTCAGGAACACGACGGAGACGACGCCCATCGAGATCGAGGCCCGGGCGTCCTTCAGCGCGTAGCCCGTGGTGTTGTCGTCGTGGTCGAGCCACTTCAGGGCGGCGAGCTCGATCAGGATCGTCAGCAGGAAGAACGGCGCGGCGTACGTGACGGGGTTCTTCAGCGGATCGAGCAGGTCGTTCATCGAGGTCTCCACGGGCGGTGTCGGCGATATGACTTCTGGGTAAGTTACCACGGAGTCAAACCATCGACTAGGGTGTCGTCGTGGCCAGAACCGATCTCGCCGCCCGCGGCTCGACACCCCGGTCGAACGCCGGCACCAAGGGCGTCCCTCGCGCCGAGCGCGAGCAGCAGATCCTCGCGGTCGCCTCACTGGCCTTCGGCACCCACGGCTTCGCGGCCACGAACCTCTCCGAGGTCGCCCGCGACGCCGGCATCTCCAAGCCGCTCGTCTACAACTACTTCGGCTCCAAGGAGGGCCTGTACGCGGCATGCCTCGACGACGCAGGCGCCCTGGTGGGCGACGAGATCGAGCGCATCGCCCGGGGTGACGCGGTCGGCATCGAGCGCGGCATCCGCACGCTCGACGGCATGTTCGCGTTGCTCGACGGGCAACGGCACCTGTGGCGCCTCCTGCACGACCGCACTGCGCCGGCGACGGGCGCGATCGCCACGGTCGTCCGCCAGCACACCGAGCGCATCGACAAGCTCGCCCACGAGGGCGTCACCGAGCTCCTGGCCCTGGCCGGCGACACCGACGAGCGCGACATCTCCGTGATGACCGCGGCGTGGCTCGGCATCGTCGACTCCCTCATGGACTGGTGGGTCGCCCATCCCGACGAGACCGCCGCCCAGATGGTCGAGCGGGTCACCCGACTCTTCACGGCGCTGCTCGGCGACACTGCGGGAGTCGCCCGATGACGGCCGCCGCGCCCGCCGACCGACGCGTCGTGGTCATCACCGGGTCCTCGAGCGGCATCGGGGCCGAGGCCGCGGTCCAGCTGGGAGGACGGGGCTGGACCGTGTGCCTGCTGGCCCGTCGGGCCGACGAGCTCGAGGTCGTCGCCGACCGGGTGCGGGCCGCCGGCGGCACCGCCAGCACCCATCCCGTCGACCTCACCGACGAGGCCGCGACCCAGGCGGTCGTCGACCGGATCCTCACCGAGCACGGCCACGTCGACGTGCTGGTCAACAACGCCGGCCGGTCGATCCGCCGTTCCATCAGCGACTCCCTCGACCGGCTGCACGACCACGAGCGGGTCATGGCCATCAACTACCTCGCGGCGGTCCGGCTCACGCACGCGCTCCTGCCGTCGATGCTCGAGCGCGGGCGCGGCCACGTCGTGTTCAGCTCGTCCCTCTCGACCCAGGTGCCGGTCCCCCTCTTCTCGGCCTACCTCGCCAGCAAGAGCGCGCTCGAGTCGTACGCACGGTCGTTGCTGGCCGAGCTGGGCCACCGCGGCATCACGACCACGGTCGTCTAC
>JAHEXN010000182.1 GCA_023252095.1 Actinomycetes bacterium
GCGTGGTCCAGCACCTTCTGCGTGATGTAGGTCGTGGAGCGGATGCCGAGCAGGTGCACGCCCTGGACGGCCTCGATGAGCTCGTCCTCGCCGAGGGCACCGTCGCGGGTCTCGACCTGGTAGCCCTTGCCGCGCAGGAAGTCGCGGCCGTCGGCGTGGATGTTCTCGAGCAGGAGCACGCGCACGTCGGCGTCGTCGAGACGCCGGGCGGGCAAGGAGGTGTCGTGGGTCATCGTCGTCATCGTCATGTCGGGGGCCTTTCGGTCAGCTGACGCGTGGAGGGCGGGGGCTGACTCGTGGGCCCAGGCGAACGGTCCCGATGTCATGATCTGCCGGCTCCCTGGTGGTCTCCCACCTCAACGCCAGTCGCCGGCAACGGTCCTGAGTCTACCCCTGCTGCATGCGCCGGATGCCGTCGAGCGCCTCCGGTGGGATGGGCTGGTCCAGGTTGGCCAGGCGCACCTGTCCCTGGGCGATGAGCTTGCCGTCCTCGCCGACCGAGTCGAGGTGCCACAGCTGCTGCGTGCGGCCCCGGTGGATCGGGGTCGCGGTCGTCGTGACGACGTCGCCGACCTTGGCCTGCCGGATGAAGTCGGTGCTGTTGTTGGTGCCCACCACGACCCCCTTCTCACCGAGCCAGATCTGACCTCCGGTGCTCGCGGTGGACTCGTGCACGGCGCAGTACACGCCGCCGTGCGGGATGCCGAAGGGCTGCAGGTGCTGCTCACCGATCGTGAACTGCACGACGACACGGTCGGCCGTGAGCTCGAGGTGCTCCACGCCGAGGACACCGTCGAGGCCAGGAATCTGTGACATGCCGCGAGCGTACCGACGCGGCGACGGGACGGGGAGGGCTCCCCGTGGCGGTGTGACGTCGCGGTGTCTACCGTCGAGCCATGAGGCGTCTGGCGATGACCGTGATGGTCGCGGTGCTGGCGACCACGCTCGTGGGGTGCGGCGACGACGAGGTCTGCTCGCAGCCCGACGGCGCCGGTTGCCATCCGGACCCGGATCCCTCGGGTGGCGACGACCCCAACGAGGCCGACGAGCAGTACGTGCAGATCAGCGGCGACAGCATCGGCGGCCTCCGCCGGGCGGCGGACCTCGCGCTCGAGACCAGCGACTCGGTGGAGGTCCTCGACCTCGCCGCGGACCTCGCCGCCGAGCTGACGGACGTGGCGGACCAGCTCGCGACGTTCGAGGAGGAGTGGGACCTTCCGGAGATCGTGTACGACAGCGCGGTGAGCCTGCCTCAGCAGGATCCCAACCCGAGCTGGCAGCGGCTCGAGGACCTCGACGGGGCCGAGTTCGACGCGCTCTGGGCGCAGCTCGTGGCCGAGAGCCTCGACTCCGTCGCGAGCTCGGCCAAGACCGTCGTCGCCCGTGGGTCCAACGCCGCGTTGCAGGAGCTCGCCGAGGACCTGGCGGAGGACTGTGCCGACTGGACCGACGCGGTCGAGGCCCTCGAGGTCTGACGCGACGTCGGCAGCGAGCCATACCCCAAGGGGGTATGGTCGACGACATGCGCCGCACTCTTCTCGCCCTGGCCGCTGCGACCGTCCTCGTGACGGGCTGCGGCTCGTCCGACACGCACAACGACGCGGACGTGGCGTTCGCGCAGCAGATGGTGCCCCACCACGAGCAGGCCGTCACGATGTCGGACCTGGCCCTGGAGCCCGACCGTGGTGCCTCCGCGGAGGTGCGGGCCCTCGCGGAGCAGATCGGCTCCGCCCAGCACGCCGAGATCGAGCAGATGAACGGCTGGCTGGAGGAGTGGGGCGAGGACGGTGCCGGCTCGGAGCACGGGGGTCACGGTGCTGAGCACGGGGACGGGCACGGGGAGGGTCACGGCGGCGGGGCCGGCCACGAGGGCATGCTGACCGACGAGCAGCTCGACGACCTCGCGGCGGCAACGGGTCCGGAGTTCGACACCCTCTGGCTGACGTCGATGATCGAGCACCACGAAGGCGCGATCACGATGGCGCAGAAGGTCGTCGACGACGGCAAGGACCCGGACGTGCGCGACCTCGCCGAGCAGATCGTGCAGGTCCAGCAGGACGAGATCGAGGCCATGCGGGCGATCGTCTCGTCCCTCGACGATCCTGCGACTTCGTCGCAGTCGGGCTGACGCCCGAAGCCCTGACCTCGCTTCGCTCGGCGGTGGTGCTGTCATTCCCGCACGCCGCGGGCAGGCTTGATTCGCATACCCCCTGGGGGTATGCTGGCGACATGGCACACGACAACCCCGGGTACTCCGACGACAAGGTCGCGGTCCTCAAGCGGCTCAAGCGCATCGAGGGCCAGGTGCGGGGGCTCACGCGCATGGTCGAGGACGACACGTACTGCATCGACGTGCTGACCCAGGTCAGCGCCACCACGAAGGCTCTCGAGGCCGTGGCGCTGAAGCTGCTCGACGAGCACCTCGCCCACTGCGTCGTCAACGCCGCCCGTGCGGGTGGCCCGGAGGCCGACATCAAGGTCAAGGAGGCGTCCGACGCGATCGCCCGCCTCGTGCGTTCCTGACGCCACGACCCCGATCCCAGGAGGATCCATGAGCACCACCACGTACCAGGTCACCGGCATGACGTGCGGTCACTGCACCGCCGCCGTGACCGAGGAGCTGACCGCGATCGACGGCGTCACCGGCGTCGAGATCGACCTGGTCAAGGGCGGCACGTCGCCCGTGCACGTCATCGCGGCACGCGAGCTGACCCGCGAGGAGGTGGCGACGGCGGTCGAGGAGGCCGGCTACGAGCTGGCCCGCCCCGGCACGCTGCCGCTCGTCTGATGACCACGGCACCGGAGACGAGCACGACCCGGCTCGACATCGGCGGCATGAGCTGCACCGCCTGCGCCACCCGCATCGAGAAGAAGCTCAACCGTCTCGAGGGGGTCGAGGCCACCGTCAACTACGCGACGGAGCGGGCCACGGTGCGTGCCGAGGCCGGTGTCGACCCGCAGGTGCTGATCGACACCGTCGAGCGCACGGGCTACACCGCACAGGTCCGCGACCCCCGCGGCTCGGCTCACGACGCCGGTCACGGAGACCACGAAGGTCTGCACGGTGTCGCGTCGATGCGCCG
Source organism: Actinomycetes bacterium (assembly GCA_023252095.1). Taxonomy (GTDB): domain Bacteria; phylum Actinomycetota; class Actinomycetes; order Propionibacteriales; family Nocardioidaceae; genus Aeromicrobium. The sequence continues at coordinate 3,084 of JAHEXN010000182.1, forward strand.
CCGCCTGGTCGTGTCGGCCGTCCTGACCGTCCCCGTCGTGCTGCTGTCGATGGTGCCGGCGCTGCAGGTCGACTACTGGCAGTGGATCGCGCTCGCGCTCGCGACCCCCGTGGTGCTGTGGGGCGCCTGGCCGTTCCACCGCTCGGCGCTGATGAACGCGCGCCAGGGCGCCGCCACGATGGACACGCTCGTGAGCGTCGGCGTCAGCGCCGCGTTCCTGTGGTCGCTCTGGGCGCTCGTGCTCGGCGAGGCCGGTCACATCGGCATGACGATGCGCTGGACCTGGCTCGCCCAGGGGAGCGGGTCGCACGAGATCTACCTCGAGGTCGCCGCTGCGGTCACGGTCTTCGTGCTGGGTGGCCACTACCTCGAGGCCGGTGCCAAGCACCGCTCGAGCGCGGCGCTGCGGGCGCTGATGGAGCTGCAGCCCGCGGTCGACGTCGCGGTGGGCGAGACGTTCACGGTGCGGCCGGGCGAGCGGGTCGCCACCGACGGGGTGGTCGTCGAGGGCGAGTCGAGCGTCGACGAGCAGATGCTCACGGGCGAGTCCGTCCCGGTCGACAAGGTCGTCGGGGACGAGGTCACGGGGGCCACGGTCAACGTCTCGGGCCGGCTCGTCGTGCGCGCCACGGCGGTCGGCGAGGACACGCGCCTGGCCCAGATGGCACGCCTCGTCGAGGAGGCCCAGGAGGGCAAGGCCGAGGTGCAGCGCCTGGCCGACCGGGTCTCGGCCTGGTTCGTGCCCGGCGTCATGGCTCTCGCCGTGCTGACGTTCGGGGCGTGGCTGCTGCTCGGCGGCACCCTGTTGCAGGCGTTCACCGCCGCCGTGGCGGTGCTGATCATCGCCTGCCCCTGCGCCCTCGGACTCGCGACGCCCACGGCACTCATGGTCGGCACGGGTCGCGGGGCGCAGCTCGGCATCCTCATCAAGGGTCCGCAGGTCCTGGAGTCGACGCGGCGCATCGACACCGTCGTGCTCGACAAGACGGGCACCATCACGACGGGCGTCATGGGCGTCGTGGAGATCGCGCCCGCGCCAGGGGTCGAGGAGTCCGAGCTGCTGCGCGTCGCGGCCACGCTCGAGCACGCCTCGGAGCACCCCGTGGGTCGAGCCATCGCGGGTCAGGCCGAGCACGGCACGCTCGAGCAGTTCCGCAACCACGCGGGGCAGGGCGTCAGCGGAGTCGTCGACGGCGAGCCCGCGCGGGCCGGACGGCTGTCGTGGCTGGAGGTACCCCCTTCGAGGCTCGCTCCTCGCACCTCAGGGGGCGGGAACACGGGCACGGTGGTCGCGGTCGAGCGCGGCGGGCGCTTCCTCGGCACCGTCACGGTGGCCGACACCGTCAAGGAGACCTCGGCCGGTGCCGTCGCCGAGCTGCGGGCCCTCGGCCTCGAGCCGATCCTGCTGACAGGCGACAACCGGCAGGTGGCCGAGAGCGTCGCGGCGCAGGTCGGCATCGACCGGGTCGAGGCCGAGGTCACGCCCGACGACAAGCTGCGCACGATCGAGCGCCTCAAGGCCGAGGGGCGCGTCGTCGCGATGGTCGGCGACGGCGTCAACGACGCCGCCGCGCTCGCCGCGAGCGACCTCGGCATCGCGATGGGCACGGGCACCGACGTCGCGATCGCGGCGTCGGACCTCACGCTCGTCGAGGGCGACCTGCGCAAGGCCGCCGAGGCCGTCCGGCTGGCCCGCGCCACGCTGCGCACGATCCGGCGCAACCTGTTCTGGGCCTTCGCCTACAACGTCGCCGCGATCCCCCTCGCGATGTCGGGCTACCTCAATCCGATGGTCGCGGGCCTCGCGATGGCGTTCAGCTCGGTCTTCGTGGTCGGCAGCTCGTTGCGGCTGCGGAGCACGCCGCTGACCTGACCGGGCCGGGACGCGGTCCGGGCGGCCGAGGGGCGCACTAAAGTCAGACCCATGACGCAGCCTCCCGCCCCGCCCGGTCCGCCGTCTCCCGGCGCAACGCCGCCCGGTCCGCCCCAGCCCGCGATGGGAACCGTGGCGCTGACGGTGCAGGGCTCGGTCATGACGTCGAACGCGATCACGCCGAGCTGCCGCATCAACGGCTACCCGGTCAAGGTGCGCTACGGCGAGAACCTCATCCCGGTGCCCGCGGGCCTCGCGCGGGTCGACCTCTCGGCGCAGTGGCTGCGCACGTACGGCCAGGCCGCGCTCGAGTTCCAGGTCCAGCCCGGGCAGACCGTCCCGGTCTTCTACGCCGCCCCGATGCACCAGTTCACGACCGGGTCGATCGGTCACCAGAAGGTCAAGCGCAAGGGCGTCGGCGCGTTCGTCGCCATGATGGTCGGCATCGCGGTCTTCGCGGGGCTCGTCGTGGGGCTCGGCTTCTTCGGCTGACCTAGGCTCGCACCATGACTGCACTGCTCACCGTCACCGGCACCCTCGTCGTCCCGGAGGTCTTCGACGTCCCGGCGGGCGCCGTCGCCACCGTCAAGGTCGTCGACGCCGAGGGAGAGGTGCTCGGCGCGGCCGCGTTCGACGCCCCGATGACGCCGGTCGACTGGGCCGTCACGATCGACACCCAGCTCGTGCCCGACACGGGCGACCTGCTCGTCTGGGCCATGCTGCGCACCAGCGCCGGGGTCTGGGGCACGCCGGAGCTCGCTCCCGCGACCGACACGGAGACCGTGCTCGAGCGCGTCGACGGCGACTGACGTGCGACCCGGCCCCACGGCGGGCGTGTCGCACATCGACCCCGACGAGGCCGCGGACACCGAGGCGGGCCCCGTCCTGGAGCGGGTCGCCCGGCTGCTCGCGCCCTACCGCACCCAGCTCGTCCTGGTCCTCGGCGCCGTCATCGCCTCCGCGGCCCTGACCTCGCTGATCCCGTTCCTCACGAAGGCGGTCTTCGACGACGCCCTGTTCCCCACCGAGGGCGGTGGCGTCCGCCTCGACGTGCTCACGTGGCTCGTCGTGGCGATGTGCGTCATCCCGCTCGTGACGGCCCTGATCTCGATCGCGCAGAACTGGCTCACGTCCACGATCGGCAACTCGGCCATGGCCGACCTGCGAGGCGACCTGTTCGCCCACCTGCAGACCATGGAGCTCGCGTTCTTCACCGCCACCAAGACCGGTGTCATCCAGTCGCGGCTCGCCAACGACGTGGCCGGCGTGCGCACCGTGCTCACCGACACCGCCACGACGATCGTGCAGAACTCCGTCACGGTGCTCGCGGCGGTCGTCTCGATGGTCGTGCTGTCGTGGCAGCTCACGCTGCTGACGCTCGTGCTGATGCCGGTCTTCATCGTCGTGCAGCTGCGGGTCGGCCGGCGGCGGCAGGAGATCGCGCGCAAGACGCAGGAGTCGTTGTCGGACATGACGGCGATCACCGAGGAGGCGTTGAGCGTCTCGGGCATCCTGCTCAGCAAGGTCTTCGACCGCGGCGACTCCGAGATCGTCCGATACCGCGACGCCAACAAGCAGCAGGTGCGGCTACAGGTGTCGCAGGCCATGACCGGCCGCACGTTCTTCGCGACGGTGCAGACGTTCTTCGCGATCACGCCCGCCCTGATCTACCTGCTCGCCGGGCTGCTCATCACCGGCCGGGTCCCGGGCGGGGCCGATGCGCTCACGGCCGGCACGCTCGTGGCGTTCACGACGCTGCAGGCGCGCCTGCAGATGCCGCTGCTGCAGCTCATGCGCGTCACGCTCGACGTGCAGACCTCGCTCGCGCTGTTCCGCCGCATCTTCGAGTACCTCGACCTGCGGCCCACCATCACCGAGAAGGGCGACGCCGTCGAGCTCCCCGCTCCGCGCGGCGAGGTCGAGCTGCGCGACGTCTGGTTCCGGTACCCCGCCCCGAGGTCGCTGGCGGGGCGTCAGCTCGAGCCGGTCGCCGACGCCAAGGAGACCGACTGGGCGCTGCAGGGCATCTCGGTGCACCTGCGCCCGGGCCAGTTCGCGGCAATCGTCGGTCCCTCGGGCTCGGGCAAGACCACCGCGACCTACCTCGTGCCCCGCCTCTACGACGTGACGCGGGGAGCGGTGCTGATCGACGGTGTCGACGTCCGCGATCTCTCGCTGTCGTCGCTGTCGCGGGCCATCGGCGTCGTCACGCAGGACGCCTACCTGTTCCACGGCACGATCCACGACAACTTGGCCTACGCCCGGCCCGG
>JAHEXN010000183.1:0-1402 GCA_023252095.1 Actinomycetes bacterium
GCGCAGGCCTCGCACTCGAAGTCCAGGAACTCGACCAGCACGGGCGATCCCTCGTCGCCCTGCTGCACGACGTGGCTGTCGGCGCGGACGATGCGCGGGTCGTCGGACTCGACCGTCTCGGGATCGCTGGGACCGTCCCGCGTCTGCAGGAAGACCACCAGGGCCAAAGCGAGGATCGCGGCGCCCACGACGCCGATCGTGATGGTCGTGCGACGGGTGACGGAGCGAGCCATGCCGTCGATCATGACAGGACGGCTCACACCTCGCGGCGGTCAGCCGTAGGGGTAGAAGCCGTGGCCGGACTTCTTGCCGAGCAGGCCGGCGTCGACCATGCGGTCCAGCAGCGGGGGCGGCGAGTACAGGGGCTCCTTGAACTCCTCGTACATCGACTGGCCGATCGCGCGGATCGTGTCGAGCCCGATCAGGTCCGCCAGCGCCAACGGACCCATCGGGTGGCCACAGCCCAGGACCATGCCCTGGTCGATGTCGACCGCCGAGGCGTAGCCCGCCTCGTACATACGAATGGCCGAGAGCAGGTACGGCACGAGCAGGCTGTTCACGACGAAGCCCGCACGGTCGGTGGCCTCGATGGGCTCCTTGCCGAGGCCCTGGGTCACGTAGCCGCGCATCCGCTCGAGCGTCTCGGGGCTCGAGGTCAGCGACGGGATGAGCTCGACGAGCTTCATGACCGGTGCCGGGTTGAAGAAGTGCACCCCCATGACCCGGTCGGCGCGACCCGAGACGGCGCCGAGCTTCACGATCGGGATGGAGGACGTGTTGGAGGCGAGGATCGCGGACTCGTCGGTCACGATCTGGCCCAGGCGGCGGAAGAGGTCGAGCTTGACGTCCTCACGCTCGCTGGCGGCCTCGATCACGAGCTGACGGTCGGCCAGCTGCTCGAGGTCGTCGCTGAACCGGATGCGACCCACGGCGGCGTCGAAGTCCTCCTGCGAGATCTTGCCGCGCCCCAACGCACGCTCGAGCGACGACGTGACCCGCGACTCGGCCGCCTTCGCCGCGTCGGCCGAGACCTCCACCAGCACGACGTCGATCCCCGCGCGCGCGTTGACCTCCACGATTCCGGAGCCCATCAGGCCTCCACCGATGACTCCGACGCGCTCGACCGACATGCTGGCTCCCATTCATGAGGTTTCCCTCATGTTCTCACGTGGGGCCGAACCAGCCGTGGCACCCCCTGCGCTGCCGTGCCGCGTGATGGGATGGCCCCATGCGTCGTGCGGCCGTGGCTCCCCTGCTGATCACCCTCGCCCTGGGGCTGGGTGGGTGCGGAGGTTCGTCCGACTCGACGCCGGACCCGTCGGCCGCGCCGTCGACCGAGGCCACCGCAGCGCCGGCACCCGAGGCGCTGTCCGGGTTCAGCTGCACCCCGGGCACGGACGGC
>JAHEXN010000183.1:1412-7188 GCA_023252095.1 Actinomycetes bacterium
GCCTGTGGTCGGCGAGCGGCACGATCTCGAACACCGGCGACGAGGCCGAGACGTTCACGGTCGACGTCTACGTCGGCCCTGCCGACGGCCAGGAACGGCCCGTCAACCGGACCGAGCTGGAGAACGTGCAGCCCGGCGGCTCGACCCCGCTCGCGGTCACCGGGATCTCGGCCCAGGGCGATCCGGCCCAGTGCCACGTCCGGGTTCTGCGCGCCCTGTCCTGATCCGCCCCGGTTTCCCACGAGACCGCTCGATTCCCGCATCGCGCGTACGAAACTTCGTGCGTGCGAGGCACGATTCCGACGGTCTCGTGGGAATCCGGACCGGGCGTCAGCCGCCTGCGAGGGCGCCGATCTGGTACTGCTGCGCCTGTCCCGACCCGAAGAAGCTGCCGTTGTCCTCGCGCCAGCGCTCGAGCGAGGAGTCGTCGGACGCATCGGCGGCAGCGCCGGTCTGCGCATAGTTGTCGATCGAGTGCGCGCCGCCTGGGCCCCGATCGGCCGCGGATCCCTCGCCACCCTCGGCGTCGCTCAGCTCGCGGCGCACCGTGGTCCACTCCGGGCTGTCGGGGTTGTCGGCACCGTCGAGCATCGGCACGACGTCCTGGGTGTGCTCGAGCGACAGCACCGAGACACCGTCGGGGACCTCGATCCGCCCGACGGGAGACCCGCCCGTCACGACGCTCGTGATCGAGAACTCGTCGCGCAGGTCGGGATCAGCCGCCATCGTCATCGCGGTGATGCCGCCCTGGCTGTGCCCCGTGAGCATGACGGGCGCCCCCGGTGGGATGCCGGCCTCACGCATCGCGTCCGCCACGAGATCGACCATCACGGTGTCGTCGCCCGCCATCAGGGCGACGTTAGTCGTGAGGTCGACGGGGTTGTCGCCGCGCTGGGTCGACCAGTCCTGGGTTCCGGGGATCTGGACGATGTACGACGGCGGATCACCGTCGACCGTGATGATCTGCACCCGGCCGTCGCGCGACGAGGTGACGCCCTGCTGGTCAAAGATCGTCTCCACGGCGTGGCGCTCGTCGATCGTGACGTCCTGCGAGGAGCCGGTCGGGGTCACCCCGAACTCCCCGGTGTCCCGTAGGTGGCCGAGGTTGCGGGCGAGCGCCGCGAGCCCGGCGACGGAGGTCTCGTAGTCGCCCGACGGCCACTTCCCCCGCGTGAGCCCCATCAGCGCCAGCGGGCCCAGCGGCACGAGCGCCGCCAGCGTGAAGGTCGTGCCCTGCACCGCGCCGGGCGCCATGCGCGTGAGCGCCTCGAGCAGCCACGGCTCGTCGTAGGCGAGCTCCTCGACCTCGTTCAGCAGGTCGTCCTTGCCAGCGAGCAGCAGCATCGTCAAGGCAGGGTTCATGATGAGCACGCCCGCGACGCCGACCGCGGTGACCGGCAGCACTGCGCCGAACGTCCAGCCGGCAAGGGTCCACAGCGCCTCCTCGCCGGCCGCGAGCGTCGCGTCGGTGAACCGGTACACGTCGACCGCGACGCGGAGGTAGCGCGCCGTGACCTCGACCTCGCCGCTGGCCCACAGGGCGCCGTCAGGGCCGCTCGACGCCTCGACGATCGAGACCTGGACCGCCGCGACCTCCCCGGGGCACAACAGGGACGCCTGCCAGAGATCGCCCTCGGCGATCATCCCCGCAAGTCGTGCGCCGACGTCCCTCAGGTCGTCGCCAGCCACGTCCAGCCGGTCGGCCTGCGACAGCATGTCCTCGTAGCTCGCCGCGACCCCGCCGGCGCCGCCCGAGACGTCGATTCCGCCGCCCGTCACGAGGCACGCTCCCGGGCCGCCAGCGCCGCGTCCCAGGCACCGGCGACCAAGGAGGTCGTAGATGCCGCGAGCTCTGAGCGACTGCGGGCGGTGTGCACGACGCGTCGGCCGCGGATCGTGAGGCTGACCCATCCCAGGTCGGTGAGGAGCCACTGCCGCACGGCGTGCAACGGCTCTCCGCTCGTCGACACCGTCAGCGTGACACTCGCCGACGTGCCGCGAGCCAGGGCCTGCAGCACGGGCGGCACGACGTCGAGACCCGCTCGCCGGGCAGCGGCGAGGGCGGCGTCGGCATCGTCGACGGCGGTTCGCGTGATGACGAGCGCCGTCTCCTGGTCGAGCGACACGGGAGCACGCGGCAGCTCACGTGCGCCACCACCGGGTGGCACTAGCCGCATGACCTGGTCCACCACGCTGCTCGCCGGGTGGGCTCCGAGCCGGACCCCGGGCACGGCGACGGGGCCCGAGACAGCAGGCACGATGGCTCGGGCCGCGACGCCCAGCACATGTCGGTCGGACCCGATCTGCGCGAGCACTCCGCGGTCCCCCGCACCGGACATGAGGGTGAGGCCGACGTCGGCCCGACCCAGCGCCAGCGCGGTCGCCTCGACCAGAGCAGGCTCGGGCGGCTCGCTGTGTGCGGGATGGTCGCCGAGGGGCCGAAGCGGTGACGTCGAGACGTCGAGTCCGGTGGCCCGCACGAGGTCGGCCCAGACCGCCTCGTCGAGGGTCCTCACAGTCCCGCCCAGTCGAGCACGTCGCGACCGGCACCTGCGAGGTCCCGGGTGAAGCCCTCCGCGACCTCGAACACCTCGCCTGCACCGTCGGCCACGGCGTCCGCGAGGTCCTCGAACGTGCGGCCCGCGGCGGCGAGCAGGTTGCTCAGCACCTGCTGACGTTCCTCGAGCGCGGACGCCAGCGCGTCGAGCCGGTCGGCGGCCGTGCGGTAGCGGTCGACTATCACCGTGACCTCGAGCTGGCGCGCCTCGAGCTCCTCACGGAACCGGTCGGCGGCATCGCTGACCCACGCGACCGACGACGAGTCGAGCACCTCGCCCGCCACGCCGTCGACCTGCTCGGCCCAGGCGCGGACGCGGCGCGCATGCTCGCGCACCTCGCTCGGATCGCCCCCGATCACCATTCGTCCACGGTAGGACGGCCGGCGCCCCGCGTCAGCAGCTCACGCGGAAGTGGGGAGAGGTCCCCATGGGGTCAGCGGAACAATCAGGCGCGGGAGATGCTGACCATCTCGTCTCGGGCGACGACCTTCTTGCGCTCGCGCTGGTGCGTGTCGTTCGCGCCGAGCTCGACCTCGTGGGCGTCGAGCTTCTCCCAGCCCTCCCAGGTCGTGTACTCGATGCCGCGACCGTCGAGGTAGCGGTCGAACGCGGCGGGATCGGGCTGCTCGGCGGCCTTCAGCGACGGGGCGTCGGCGACGAGCATGCCGATCGTCTCGGCGGCGTCGGACTTGGTGTGGCCGATCAGGCCGACCGGGCCGCGCTTGATCCAGCCTGTGGCGTAGACGCCCGGGATGGGGCTGCCGTCGATGTCGACGACGTGACCGCCGTCGTTGGGCAGCACCGCCGCGTTCTGGTCGAACGGCAGGCCGGGGAGGTTGTCGGACTGGTAGCCGATGGCCCGGTAGACCGCCTGGACGGGCCAGTCTTTGAACTCGCCCGTGCCACGCACGTTGCCCGTGCCGTCGAGCTCGGTGACCTCGGTGCGCAGGCCCACGACCTTGCCGTCCTCGCCGAGGACCTCGACGGGGTTCTGGCAGAAGTGGATGTGGATGCGGTGCGGGGCGCCCGAGGGCTCCTTCGCGAGGTAGTTCTGCAGCACGTCGACCACGAGCTTCTGGCTCTTGGCCGCGCGGATGGCCTCCATCGAGCCCTCGTCGAACTCGAAGCCCTCGGGGTGCACGATGACGTCGATCGTGGGCGAGTGCGACAGCTCGCGCAGCTCCATCGGCGTGAACTTGACCTGCGCCGGGCCGCGACGCGCGAAGACGTGGACGTCCTTGGCGACGTTCTTCTGCAGGCCCGCGTAGACGTTGTCGGGGATCTCGGTGACGAGCAGCTCGTCGGCCGTCTTGGCCAGGATGCGCGCGATGTCGAGGCCCACGTTGCCGACGCCCAGGACCGCGATCTGCTCGGCGTGCGGCTGGAAGTCCCACTCGCGCGGGGCGTCGGGGTGACCGTCGTACCAGTACACGAAGTCGGCCGCGCCGTACGAGCCCTCGAGGTCGATGCCCGGGATCGTGAGGTCGCGGTCGCGGCGTGCGCCCGTGGCGAAGACGACCGCGTCGTAGAACTGCTGCAGCTCCTCGAGCTTGACGTCGGTGCCGAAGCTCACGTTGCCGAAGAAGCGGATGGCGGGGTTCGCCATGACCCGCTTGAGGGCCTTGATGATCTCCTTGATCCGCGGGTGGTCCGGCGCGACGCCGTAGCGGATCAGGCCGAAGGGCGTGGGGTCGCGATCGAGGATGTCGACGGCGACACCGTCGAAGCCCTCGGGCAGCTCGGCCTTGGTGAGGATGTCGGCGGCGTAGACGCCGGCAGGTCCGGCACCGACGATGCCGACACGCAGCTTCCTGGTCATTTCGGGCACTCCTGGGGAGAAGACAACGAAGGCAAGCCTAAAGCGGTAGCGCAACTCCGGGAAATCAAGTCCGTGATGTGACTGCCTAGGACGTGGCGCAGATCACATCGTGCTCAGCGGGTGCTGAGGATGTGGACGGCCCTGGCGTCCGAGTCCCAGTGACGCAGCGCGCTCGGCGCGCCGACGAGCTCGCGTGGCACGTCCGCGAGGAGGTCGAGCGCCTGCGCCAGCCGCACGGGGTCGAGGCGTCGGGCTAGCGTGACGTGTGGCGTCCACCGGCCGGGCAGCGTGAGGTCGGGCCGATCCGGTGCGTCGGCCATCGCCTCGGCCACCGCGGCGTGGGTCGCGAGCAGCGCAACGCTCGGGACCACCGCGCGCGACACCACCGAGGACCTCCGCCCGCGGAACACCAGCAGGCCCCCGAGTCGGATCTGCTCAGGGAGCGGCACGGCGGCGAGACGGACCGTCGTCGCCACGTCGAGCGCCGAGGCGACGCCCAGCGTGACGTGCGGCGCGTTCGAGATGCCCAGGTGCATCGCCTGGCTCGGAAGGCCCGCGCCGGCGAGCACGTCCCACTCCGCACGGACGGCGGAGTCGAGCTCGTCGTCGAGTGTCAGCTCGATGGTCTGCGGCACGGCCTCGACCGTACCGACTGGGTCAGCCGGCCCAGAAGCCGCGGCCCGGCCAGCCGCCCGCGAAGCCGGGGCCGAACCCACCGGCACCCCCACGACCACCAGCGCCGCCGCGACGCGACCCGAGGTAGGACTCCACGACCGCGACACCGAGGTCGTCGAGCTCGGGCGAGACGACCGATCCGCCCACGCGGCGCGCCATCTGATCGATGAAGCGCGCCAGCCCCGGGTCCTCGCCGAGGCGGAAGAAGGTGGTCTGCGCGCCGAGGCGCATCGAGGCCTCGAGCTCGCGCACCGACACCGCGATCGTGACCGGGTGCGGCGGATAGCTGAACCAGACGTCGCCACTGCCCTCCAGGTGCGAGGTGGGCTCGCCGTCGGTCACGATCAACAGCACCGGCTGGGCGTTCGGGTGCTTGCGGAAGTGCCGGTTCGCGAGCAGCAGCGCGTGATGCAGGTTCGTGCCCTTGGCGTACTCCGGCTCCAGAGCGGTCAGCTCCTCGATCTCCATCGTCTCGGCGTGGCGCCCGAACGCGACGAGCTGCAGCGCGTCGCCTCGGAACCGCGTGCTGATGAGCGTGTGCAGCGCGAGGGCCGTGCGCTTCATCGGCACCCAGCGCCCGTCCATCGCCATCGAGAACGAGGTGTCCACGAGCAGCGCGACGCAGGACTGCGTGCGATCCTCGGTTTCCTGCACATCGAAGTCGCCGATCTGCAGCCGCAAGAAGTCACGGGCCATCGACGCGGGCGTGCCGCCCTCGCCGACG
>JAHEXN010000184.1 GCA_023252095.1 Actinomycetes bacterium
ACGGTTCAGGAGCCGGAGATCGGTGCGGTACGCCTTCGACGCGGCGCCGAGCAGCAGAGGCACGGGGAGGGCGAACCCGCACCAGACGTGGATCGTCTCGACGACGTGGCGGTGGCCGACCGCCATCATGAGGGCGCCGTTGTAGAGGATCGCGGCGGTCACGATGCACACGACCATCAGCACGGCGAAGATGCGGTGCACGAGGCGCTCGGCCAGCACGAAGCGATCGATGTCGGTGGGGCTACTCATCCTCGATGAACCCGTCCAGCGGATAGCCGCGGTCCTCCCAGTACCCCGGGGCGTTGTTCGACGTGACCTCGATCTCGGAGAGCCACTTGGTGCTCTTGTACCCGTACATCGAGCCCGAGTAGACCCGCACCGGACCCCCGTGGTCGTGCGTGACGGGAGCGTCGTACATCGCGAGCACCACGAGGACGTCGTCGGCGCGGGCCTGCTCGAGCGTCATGTTGACGGTGTAGGTGCCGTCGAAGGAGCGGTAGCGCACCCCCACGGCGTCGTCGGTCGGCGCGGCGGCTTCCAGCAATTCGCTCACGCGGACGCCGCGCCACGGCACGTCGGGCACCGACCACCCGGTCACGCACTGGAACGTGTCGTCAAACTCGGTCTGCGGAAGGCCCTCCAGGTCGGCGAAGGAGTAGGAGGTCGGCCGGTCGACGAGCCCGGAGACCTTCAGGCTGTAGTCCGCTCGCTTCCGCGGCTCGACGGCCCCGGTCACGGAGTAGTAGCGCCACGTGTCGCCGAGCGGGATCTGTGACGTGAGCCCGGTGGGATCCCGCATCTGCACCGAGGCCAGCATCTGGCTCAGACCGTTCTGGACCGAGCTGCCCGTCACGACGCCGATTGCGCCGAGGCCCAGGAGGCCGAGCACCGCACGACGACCGACCGGTGCGCCGTCGGCGGGGTTGGGCGGCGTGTGCGGCATCGTGGCTCCTCGCGTGATCTGGCCGAGCCGGGAGACCGGCCGCCTGTCGCCGGCGTTGCCGACGACCACGCGAGGTCCAGCGTAGGTCGACGTGCTGGGCCCGGCTGGGCAAACTGGGAAGTGCAGCCCACCACCTTGCCGGCCACCGGTCACCCCCCCGACTCGGCGCAATAGCGGCCGTCGACCCGGTCGAGCCGACGCCGTGCCTCAGAGCGGCCAGGAGCGTTGGGTCCTGGCGATGTGGAGACCGTCCGGACGTGGGAGCTCGCCGAGCCGCAGGCCGCCCGGAGTGCCTTCTGAGGATCTGCGGCCCGGCGACGTCATGGGAGTGCACGCTTGCCGAGGTCGCACTCCGGTCGCGTCCGAAGTGGCAACGGCGTCGGGTGAACGAGGCGTGTGAAGCTCGGGGTCGGCGCTCAGGTGCGGTGGCGGAACGCCGGATCCGGTCGGACGCGGTGCGAACTCGTGGCGTGGCGGCCGGAGGTCACCCGGGGTTGCGGCAGACTCGGAGCGTGACGGGGCCCGATGCGCACGAGCGTGGCGTGCAGCAGGTGGCTCGACTCATGTCGTCGGCACGTGAGGAGTTCATCGCGAGGCTGTTCGCGGAGACGTTGGAGCTGATCGGCGCTCTCGACCACGACGAGCGGACCCGGGACCTGCTCGAGGCCAGCATCGACGAGAACATCGTGGCGGCCGTGAACTTCCTCGAACGTGGCGGCGATGCGGCTGACGAGGTCAGCGCGCCGTCGGCGGCGTTGACGTACGCGCGGATCCTCGCGCAGCGAGACGTTCCGCTGTCGGCGCTCATCCGTGCCTATCGGATCGGGCACACGCGGTTTCTCGACGAGGCCCTGCCCCTGATCGCGACCCTGGGCGATGTCGACCCGCTCCGGGTCAGCGCCGCGCTGGTCAGGAAGTCAGCCGCCTACATCGACCGGGTGTGCGACGAGGTGGCGGCGGAGTACGAAGTCGAACGGGACCGTTGGGTCGCCAGTCGGAGCGGCCTGCGGCAGCAGTGGCTGGCTGACGTGCTCAGGGGTCAGCGAGTGAACCTCGCCGAGGCCGAGAAACATCTGGACTACCGCTTCGACGGAGTGCACGTCGCGGTCACCCTGTGGCCGGGCTCGGAGGTCACCGGCCTCGAGGTCCCGCGCCTGCTCGAGGAGACATGTGCTGCGATCAACGACGGTCTTTCGGCGCTGGACCGGCCCTTGGTCGTCCCGAACGACGAGCGCGAGGTCTCGGCGTGGTTCCGGTTGCCGGGTGAGCGTGACGATGTTCACCACGTCGTGAGCTCGGTGGTGGACGGCTCCGGCAAACGCGTGTTCGCAGCGCTCGGGGAACCGGGCTTCGGTGTCGAAGGCTTTCGCGAGTCGTTGGCCCAGTCGGCCAAGGTCGTCCACATCCGATCCGCCTCGGGGCGGCCGACACCGCGCGTGACGTCCTTCAACCAGGTCGAGACGGTCGCGATGATGGCGGCCGACATCGACTCCGCGCGCCGGTTCGTCGATCGAGTTCTCGGGCGTCTGGCGGGCCCGGACGACCGGGCTGCCATGTTGCGCCTGACGCTTCGGGAGTACCTGGCGCGGCGTGGAAGCTACGTCGCCACGGCAGAGGCACTGACGATGCACCGCAACACGGTGCAGTACCGGGTCCAGCAGGCCTCGGACCTGGCCTCCTCCGACCTGCATGACCCCGCTCGGTCAGCCGACATCTCTGCGGCGCTCGAGCTGTGCTGGTGGCTCGGTCGCGCCGTGACAGGTTGACGGCGTCGAGCCGTCGAGCCGCCGAGCCGTCGGGCGTCCGGTCGGACGAGCTCGGCGAGCGTGCCGTCTAGCGTTGTGCGGAAAGCACAAAGGAGAGGGTCGAAGTTCAGGCGGACCGGATATGGTCCAGGTCACATCGCGTCGCTACGGTCGGGGAGCACCTCGCTCCAGTTCCCCCGAAAGGCCGTCATGCACTTCGCTCTCCTCCCGTTCGATCGAGCCACGGCTGCCCCAGAAGCGCCGGCCCTGACCGACGACGTGCTGGGCACAGTGACCAATGCCGATCTCGCGGCACGGGTGGAACGGTTCGCGGGGTCCCTCGCGCTGCAGGGGGTCGGCAGCGGCGACGTCGTGGCGGTGCGCCTGCCCAACCAGAGCGATCTGGTGGTCACGCTGTTCGCGGCGTGGAGGTTGGGCGCGACTGCGACGCCGGTCAATCCCGCGCTGACGCCCGTCGAGGTGGAGTACCAGGTCCAGGACTCGCGGGCCTCGGCCCTGGTCACGTTCGACGGCCTCCAGATCGACGGCTGCGTGACGGTCTCGCCCGCAGACCTGGACGGTGGTGCGGCGCCGTCCGACAGCCCGGTCCGCGATGAAGCCGATCTTGCCCTGATCGTCTACACCAGCGGCACGACCGGACAACCCAAGGGCGTCGAGCTCACCCACGCCAACCTGTCGGCCATGACGCGGGCGATGATCGACGGCCTGGAGCTGACCGAAGCCGACCACAGCCTGCTGATCCTGCCCCTGTTCCACGTCAACGGAATCGTCGTGAGCATCCTGTCGCCGCTGCGTGCCGGCGGTCAGGCGACCATCGTGGGGCGCTTCAGCGCGCAGTCGTTCTTCGAGGCCGTCCAGACGGCACGGCCGACCTACTTCTCCGCGGTGCCCGCGATCTACACGATGCTGGCCAACCTTCCCGACGAGGTCGCTCCGGACACGTCCTCGCTGCGGTTCGTGGTGTGCGGCGCGGCCCCCATGCCGGCGCCCCTGATCGGGCAGGTCGAGGACCGGTTCGGTGTCATCGTGATCGAGGGCTACGGGCTCTCCGAGGGAACCTGTGCCTCGACCACTAACCCGCTCCACGGCGTGCGCAAGCCCGGCACCGTGGGGGTGGCCCTGCCGGGGCAGACCGTCGCGATCATGGCGCCGGACGGGTCCCTGCTGCCGACCGGCGAGCGCGGCGAGGTCGTCATCCAGGGCCCGACCGTGATGCGCGGCTACCTGAACCGGCCGGCCGCGACGGCCGAGACGTTGGTCGACGGCTGGCTGCACACCGGCGACGTCGGCATTCTCGACGAGGACGGCTACCTGACGCTCGTGGACCGGGTGAAGGACATGATCATCCGCGGTGGGGAGAACATCTACCCGCAGGAGATCGAGCAGGCGATCTACACCCATCCTGCCGTGCTCGAGGTTGCCGTGATCGGCAAGCCACACCCCGTCATGGGGGAGGAGCCCGCCGCCTACGTCTCGCTGAAGCAAGGCCACGAGCTCACGGCCGAGGAGCTCCTCGAGCACCTGCGCGAGCGGCTCGCGAGGTACAAGACGCCGACCGAGATCACCTTCGTCGCCGAGGTCCCGAAGAACCCGGTGGGCAAGATCGACAAGCCCCGACTGCGCCGCGAGCTCGCGGCAGCGTCGGCCTGAGGAAGGGCAGCGGCGCCATGGGATTCATCAAGCCGGCTGTGCCGGACGTCGACTTCGAGCAGTGGGTGCGCCAGCCCCATGCCCAGCGCCTGCGCGCCACGATCGAGCACTGGGTCGAGAACGGCTTCGGCGCCCCCCGCGCGGTCTACCTCGTCTACGTCATCAAGTGCGCCCTCTACGTGGTGGGCGCCGCCCTGGTCATCTCCACCACCTCAGGCATCGGCGGCGTGGGAGACATCAGCACGTGGTGGGACGAACCGGTCGTCTACCAGAAGCTCGTGGTCTTCACCCTGCTGTACGAGGTCCTGGGCTTCGGCTGCGGGTGGGGCCCGCTGACCTCGCGCTTCTGGCCCCCGCAGGGTGGATTCCTGTACTGGTTGCGACCGAACACGATCCGCTTGGCGCCCTGGCCGGACAAGGTGCCCTTCACGCGCGGCACCAACCGCACGCTGCTCGACATCGCGCTCTACGTCGGGGTGATCGCCTCTGCGGTCTGGCTGCTGACCCGACCGGCGGACGGTGTCCCCGTCACGCTGGAGGGCGACCTCGGAGTGCTCGATCCCGTGCAGGCGCTGCCGCTGATCGGTTTCCTCGGTGTGCTCGGCCTGCGCGACAAGGCGATCTTCCTGGCTGCCCGGGGCGAGCAGTACTGGGTCACCCTGTTCCTGTTCTTCCTGCCCTTCATCGACATGATGATCGGCTTCCAGCTGGTCATGCTCGCCCTGTGGTGGGGTGCGGCGACGTCGAAGGTCAACCACCACTTCCCGTACGTCATCGCGATCATGGAGAGCAACAACCCGCTCAACCCGAAGTGGTTCAAGCGCAGGCTGTACCGGGACGCACCCACAGACCTGCGTCCGTCGTGGATCCCGACGACCCTGGCCCACGTCGGCACGGCGACCGAGTACCTCGTCCCGCTGTACCTGGTCTTCTTCGCCGACGGGGGCACCCTCACGTGGGTCGCCATCATCTACATGGCGCTGTTCCACCTGCACATCCTGTCGACCGTCCCGATGGGCGTGCCGCTGGAGTGGAACCTGTTCTTCCTGTTCTCGCTGTTCTACCTGTTCGGCGCCCACGGCGACATCAGCGTCTGGGACATGACCACCCCGGCCACGCTCCTGGTGCTGGTCCCGCTGATCGGACTGCCGCTGCTCGGCAACCTCAACCCCCGGATCGTCTCCTTCCTGCCGGCCATGCGGTACTACGCCGGCAACTGGGCCACGAGTGCCTGGTTCTTCAAGGGGGACGCCGAGGACCGCCTCGAGGACCACCTCACGACGACCAGCCGTCTGCCCAAGCACCAGCTCGCGATGCTCTACGACGACCAGACCGTCGCCCTGATGGCGTCCAAGGTCCAGACGTGGCGCTCGATGCACACGCACGGCCGGGCCCACAACGGCCTGACGCGCCGCGTCATCGGCGACGGCGAGGGATGGGCGATCCGCGACGGCGAGGTCGTCGCCGGGTACGCGATCGGCTGGAACTTCGGCGAGGGACACCTGCACAACTGGCAGCTCCTCGCAGCCATCCAGGAACGCTGCCAGTTCGAGGCCGGCGAGGTGCGTGTCATGGTCCTGGAGTCGCAGCCCATCCACCGCAAGACCCAGCACTACCAGATCTGGGACGCCAAGCTCGGCCTGATCGAGGAGGGCGACGTCCTGGTCTCGGACATGCTGACCCGGCAGCCGCTGGCCGAGGAGACCGCCGAGTACCCCGTCTACGACGTCCGCACCTACACCGGCGATGCAGTGGAGCTGACGTGACCTCAGCCGTCGTGGTCGGCAGCGGACCGAACGGCCTCGCTGCCGCCCTCGTCCTGGCCGACGCGGGGGTCGAGGTGACCGTCCTCGAGGCCAACGACCAGCTCGGCGGCGGTGCCCGGTCGGCCGAGCTGACCCTGCCGGGGCTGATCCACGACACCTGCTCCGGCCTGCACCCCTTGGCGCTCGACACGCGCTTCTCCCGCCACTTCGGCCTGCACGAGCTCGGGCTGGCGTGGCGGGAGGCGCCTGTCCAGTACGCACACCCGCTGGAGGACGGCAGTGGAGCGACGGCCCTGCGGTCTGTCGACGAGACCGCGGCGCGCATGGGCGGCAAGGACGGTCGAACCTGGCGCAGGATCTTCGGTGCCCTGACCGAGCGGTTCGACACGATCGCCGACGAGTTCCTGCAGCCGATGCTGCACGTGCCGGGGCATCCGATCCACCTGGCACGGTTCGGCACCTACGCGATGCAGCCGGCGACTCTCCTCGGCCGGCGGTGGGAGACGCCTGAAGTGCGCGGTCTGTTCGCGGGCGTCGCCGCGCACGCCTTCCGCCCGCTGGACACCCTCGCGTCGTCTGCGATCGGCACCGCACTGGCCACCGCCGCCCACCGTTACGGATGGGTCGCCGCCGCGGGCGGATCCCAGGCCATCACCGATGCCATGGTCCTCGCGGGCCAGAAGCTGGGGATCACCTACGAGACGGGGGTCCACGTCAGCTCGTCCTCGGCACTCGGCGACCCCGACCTGGTCATGCTCGACACCTCGCCGGCGGCTGCGGCCGGCATCCTCGGCGAAGCGATGCCCGCCCGGGTCGCTCGCGCCTACCGCCGCTACCGCTCCGGTCCCGGCGCGTTCAAGGTCGACTTCGCGGTCGAGGGCGGCGTGCCGTGGTCCCACCGCGACAGCCGGCTCGCCAGCACCGTCCACGTCGGCGGGACGCTGGAGGAGATCGCGGCCGCCGAGCGCGAGGTCGCTCGTGGCCGGATGCCGGATCGACCGTTCATCCTGG
>JAHEXN010000185.1 GCA_023252095.1 Actinomycetes bacterium
TCGGACCCAGGTCCGCCGTGCAGACCTCGTTGTCCGAGTCCTCGAACTCGACCGTGATGCTGTCGCGATCCGACTCGATCTCGACGGCGACCGGAGGGCAGCTCGAGCTGCCCCACGTCGTGATCGCGAAGGCCTGGCCGTCGTCGAGCCAGGTCAGCATCGGTTCGGGCGCCAGAAGGCGTTCCTCAGCCTCCGCCTCGTCAGCACCGGGCGGCAGTTCTGGGTAGGTGTCCCGCGCGACGTCCCCGCCGCCACACCCGCCGAGCCCTGCCATGAGCGCGACGCCCATCACGACCATCCTTCGCATGGCGTCAGGCTAGGCGAGTCTCGTCCACGTCGCGGGTCAGACGGGTCGTCATCGTGTAGTCCTTGGCGGGGCCGGACACGACCCAGACGACGGTCCAGGCGTCTGGCGACTCGACCTGGATCCGGCCCTCGTACGTGTCGGCGCCGCACGGATGCACGACCGACTGGCCGACCGACCACGGGTGGAAGTCGCGGCTGTCCTCGAACGTGACCCACCAGCCGTCGGGGCGCTGCTCGACGAACAGGTGGCGAAAGACCGACGTCTCGCCGCCGTCCCACGTCATGGTGCCGGACTCGCTCCATCGCACACGGCCGTCGTCCTCGACGGCCAGCTCGGTCGTGCCCGTCACGTGACGGGGCGGTCCGAGGCGGTCCTCGATGTCGCGATCGAAGCGCCAGCTCCCCGCAAGGTCACGAGGGTCGGTGGCAGTCATCCGCTGAGCCTGCTCGTCGTGACGCGCTGAGGTCAAGTCGCTGCGAGCATAGGGCCATGACCGAACGTCAGGACCGTGTCCGGAGCAGGGTGGCCCAGCTGACCGAGGAAGGGGCGATCCCCGGCGCGACGTGGGCACTCGTCGAGGGTCGTGGCGAGGAGCGACGCGTGCACGTCGAGTCGCTCGGCCGTTACGTCGACGACTCGATCTTTCGCATCGCGTCGCTGACCAAGGTGGTCGTCGGAGTCCTGACGGCGGCTCTCGTGGACGACGGCGTGCTCAGCCTTGACGACCCCGTGGACCGCTGGGTGCCCGAGCTCGCCGGTCGTCAGGTGCTGCGTGCGCCAGGCGCGGCTCTCGACGACGTCGTGCCGCCGTCGCGGCCGCTCACCGTGGCTGACGTGCTCGAGATGGGTGCTGGGCTCGGCTGGGGCCCCGTGCTCGAGGGCACGCCGCTCCAACGGGCCCAGGTCGACCAGCAGCTCGAGTCGACGTGGCAGCCGAGTCCGTTGGACCCCGACGAGTGGGTGCGACGGCTCGGGTCGGTGCCGATGGCGCATCAGCCGGGGGAAGGCTGGCTCTACCAGATGTCGTACGACCTCTTGACCGTCGTCCTGGAGCGAGCCACGGGCGCGCCGCTCGACGAGGTGCTGACCCGGAGAGTCCTGGAGCCGCTCGGCATGACCGAGACCGGCTGGAGCGTGGGTGCCTCGCTGCTCGAGCGGGTCCCGGCGCAGTACTTCCCGAACCGGGCGGGTGAGCGGGTCGAGGTCTCCCCGGTCGCCGACCCGAGCCTGCTCGAGCGTCCCGCCTTCCGTTCGTCCGCCACCGGGCTGCTCTCGACCGCGACGGACCTGGCGAGATTCATGGAGCTGCTGCTCGACGACGGCGCCGGCCCGAACGGTCCGGTGCTCCCGCCAGCGGCGCTCCAGCACCTCACCCAGGACCGCCTGAGTGACACAGCCCGCCCGATGGCCGTCGCCGACCTGGGGCCCGCACTGGGCTGGGGCCACGGTGCCGCGGTCGACCTCGAGCCGCAGTTCCCCGGTTCGCATGCGGGCCGCTTCGGCTGGCACGGCGGCACGGGAACTTCCCTCTGGGTCGACCCGACCGCGGGCATCGGCGCCGTGATCCTGACCCAGCACGGCATGGGCGGCACGACCGGGGCCGACTACGTCGAGTCCTTCTTCTCCGCAGTGCACGCGCTCTGACGCCTCCGCGACCGCGTCCTGACCGGCCCTTCGAGGCTCCTCGCTGGCGCGGGTCCTGAGGGGCTCCGAGGAACGAGGAGCCTCGAAGGGCGTCGCACCTCAGGGAGCGGGTGGTCGACGACGCGGGAACGCCGTGGGGCGGACCCGATCATCGGGCCCGCCCCACGGCGTCGGTGCTGAGCGTGCTGGTTACTCCGCGGCGTCGAGGGCTGCGGCGACGCGGCGGTGCGCCTCCCAGATCTCCTCGGGCAGACCGTCGAACTGGGCCAGGTGCTTCTCGCGGTGGCCCATCTCCTGCTTCCAGCGGTCGATGTCGATCGTGAGGACCGTGTCGAGGTCGGCGAGGCCCTGCTCGTCGAGGCCGTCGAGGAGCAGCTCCTCGCGCTTCGGGATGACGCCGACGGGCGTCTCGACCCCCTCGACCTCACCGTTCTTGTACTGCATGAGCCACACGAGAGGACGCAGGTTCTCGCGGTAGCCCGGCCACAGGAACCGGCCGTCGTCGCCGCGCTGGAACCAGTTCACGTGCGCGAAGATCGGCTTGGTCGTCGTGCGGCTGAAGACCTCGAGCCAGTGCGCCGCGTAGTCGGCCTCGGCGTACGACATGAACGGACGCATCGACATGGGGTCGTACCGCAGCACGCCCTCCAGGCCGTCGGCCGCGGCCGTGGCCTCGGCACCCAGCGTGAGACCGTCGTAGACGCCCTCGGCGACGTCCGTGATCGCGCGCACGAGCGGCTCGCGGTCACGGGTGCGGCCACCGAAGATGACGCCGTGGATCTCGACACCCGCGGGGTCCTCGAAGTCCTTCGCGACGTTCGGGACGTTGGCGAGCGTCGTGGTGAACCGGCTGTTCGGGTGGGCCCACGGAGCGTCGACCTCGTCGCCCGAGCGGTCGGCGATCGCGTCGCCCTTCCAGTCCTCCCAGCCGTCCAGGTCGGTCGGCTTGGGGCCCTTGCCCTCCCACCAGACCTCCTGGGTCTTGGGGTTGTAGGCCACGTTGGTGAAGATCGCGCCCGTGCCCTCGACGATGGAGTCGACGGCCGTGGGGTTGGTCTTCTCGTTGGTGTCCTTCGCGACGCCGAAGACCCCGTTCTCGGGGTTCATGCCGTAGAGCTTGCCGTCGTCGCCGACCCACAGCCAGGCGATGTCGTCGCCGTAGAACTCGACGTAGTAGCGGTCGCCCAGCGCGTCCGGCGCCAGCGTCATGGCGAGGTTCGTCTTGCCCGAGGCCGAGGGGAAGCCGCCACAGATGTGGTACTTCTTGCCGGTCTCCTTGTCGACGACGCCCAGCAGCATGAACTGCTCGACGAGGAATCCGTTCTTCCAGCCGTCGTAGGCGCCCTGGCGCAGGCCGTGCGCGATCTTGCCCAGCAGCGCGTTTCCGCCGTAGGACGAGCCGTAGTGCAGGATCGTGCGCTCGTCGGCGACCGTGACGAAGTAGCGCTGGTCGTCGGGGGTGCCCTGGCCCAGGTTCGGGAGGTCGCCCGTGACGTGCACGGCGCGCACGAACGAGTCGCCGAGGTCGTTGATGTGGTCGACGCCGACGCGGGCCATGCGGATCATCTGCATGACGACGTTGCGGTTGTCGGTGAGCTCGACACCCGCGGCGAAGTTCTCCAGCGGGGAGCCGGGAGGCGCCATCAGGTAGGGGATGACATACATCGTCTTGCCGGCGGACGCGCCGGTCATGAGGCCGACGAGCTTGTCCTTCATCTCGGCCGCGGGACGCCAGTTGTTGTAGATGCCCTTGTCGCGCTCGTCGCTCGTGGCGACGATCGTGCGCTCCTCGGCGCGGGCGGTGTCCTTGAAGTAGGAACGCGAGTAGTAGCGGCCCTCGCCGACCGGCAGGAGCTCACCGGCCTCGAGCGCCTCGGCGACGAGGCGGTCGTCGTCACTGGCGTTCACGACCTCGAGGCGCTCGGCGCCCGTGATCTCGAACCAGTGCTTCACGTACTCGCGGACGTGCGTGTTGGTGAGTCCGGCAGCGTCCAGAGTTGCGTCGACGTCGGTCATCGCCCGTGGGTTCCTCTCGTTGGCAGGGCGCCATCCTCGGGCACCTTGCAGGGCATCGTGCCACATCCGGGCGACGGGTTGCCCGGCAGCGTCTGGGGGTCCTGGGTCAGCGATCCGTGAAGACCGCGGTGCGCTTCTCGCGGAACGCGGCTGTGCCCTCGACGAAGTCGTCGGCCGCCAGGAGTCCGGCCTGGCCCTCGAGCTCGACGGTGAAGGCGTGGTCGAGGCTGCCGAGGGTCGCGTCGTTGACGGCGCGCTTGGTCAGCGCGTAGGCGACCGAGGGGCCGGCGGCGAGCCGTTCCAGGACGTCGTTGACGTGCGCGTCGAACGCGTCGGCACGCGAGACGGACGCGATGAGTCCCCGGGCAGCGGCCTCCTCCGCCGTGAGCCGCTCGGCGAGCAGGGCCATGCGCAGAGCGGTGGCGCGCCCGACGGCGGCCGCGACGAGCGCGCTGGCACCTCCGTCGGGCATGAGGCCGATCTTGGTGAACGCCAGCATGAAGAAGGCCTGGTCGCTGGCCAGCGTGAGGTCGGCGGCGAGCGCGAGGGGCACGCCGATGCCGGCGCAAGGGCCCTGCACGGCCGAGACGACCGGGAGCGGTGAGGTCGTGAGCGCACGCACGAGGCGCTCGCCGGCGACGATCGTGTCGGTCTTGGGCGGTCCGTCGTCGGGCACGGGGTCGCCGCCGATGTCGGCGCCGGAGCAGAAGCCGCGGCCCTCCGCCCGCAGGGCGATCACGGAGGCGCCGTGCTCGGTGGCCTGCTCGACGACGTCAGCGAGGTCCTCCAGCATCTCGGTGTTGATCGCGTTGAGGACGGAGCCACGACGGAGCCACAGGGTCAGGACCCCGTGGTCGACGGCCCAGCCCACCGAGTCGCCGGAACGCGTGCCAGGAGTGAGCTCAGTCATACGACGCACCCTAACGCAGTCAGCGGTGACCGTACGGGTCGTGTGGTGGTCGCCGACGACTCCGGACAGTGCCTCAGAATGGGCCCGTGACGCACCTGCTCTTCTCCTACGGCACCCTCCGGCTGCCCGCCGTGCAGGCCGAGGTGTTCGGCGGACCCGTCGCGAGCGAGCCGGACGCCGTGATCGGCCACGTGCTCGGCGAGGTCCTGATCGAGGACCCTCGTGTCGTCGAGCTGAGCGGCAGCGACGTCCACCCGATGCTCCTGCCGAGCGACGACCCGGGGGCGGCGGTCGACGGCTTGGTGCTGCGTCTCGACGACCGCCAGCTCGCCGCGGCCGACGACTACGAGGTCGCGGCCTACCGCCGCGTCAAGGTCCCGCTGAGATCGGGCCGTACCGCCTGGGTGTACGCCCTGGCGTGATGCCCCGTGCTCGTCAGACGTCGACGGGCGCGAGGAGCCGGGTCGTCACCGGCACCTGCGTGCGCACGAGACGGTCATCCACGTCGCGCACGAAGCGCGCGTGCGACGTCCGCACCTCGGTGCGTCCGTCGAGGCAGAGTGGGAATGCTGCACGGACCTGGGCGGCCATCCGGCCGAGCGCGTCGAGGTCGTGGTGGCGGTGCGCCCGGTGCCCGAGGTCGACCTGGCACATGGCGTTGAGTCCGTACGCGCGCCACGTCAGGAGCAGGTGTCCGAGGTCGACCCCGTAACCCGACACGACCGGCTGGCGGGCCACGGCGTGGCGACGGACGGCGTACTCGCCGGCCAGCGGCTGGGCGAAGCCGGAGAGTGCGGGCGCGCGCTCGGCGATCGTGGGCCGGGCCACGAGCTCGGTGACCCGTCCACCGCCGTTGGGACGCGAGCCTCCGGACGCGCCGTCGTCGACGCCCCGGGCCGCCTCGGCCCGGAACGGACGGTCGTAGAACGCCTTCGCGAGCACGAGCGACGGATCGTCGAGCAGCGGGGCCAGGAGGCCCGTGACGTAGCCCTCGTGGAACGACTCGACGTCGGCGTCGAGGAAGACCACCAGGTCGGCGTCCGTGCCGGCCAGCCCGCTGCGGATCGCCCCGCCCTTGCCGTCGTCCGGTGTGGCGGTGCAGCGCACGACCCGGGCCCCGGCGGCTGCCGCGACCTCGGCCGTGGCGTCGCGGGAGTGCGAGTCGACCACCACGACCTCGTCGACGAGCCCATGACGGTCCCGGATGCCGGAGCCGACGGCGCGGACGATGTCGCCGACCGTGGCCTCCTCGTTGCGGGCCGGCAGCACGGCGGCGACCCGGAGGCCGCCCTTGAGGGCCGCCAGCTCGGCCGGGTCGTGGTCGGCGGCGGACAGGGTGCGCCGGGCGAACCAGTCGTCGACGGAGGTGTCAGGCCCCTCGTGATCAGGCAAGGCCGCGCACCGTCCTGGTCGGGCGGCGGTCGCCGGCGATCGTCGCGACCGTCTCCAGGACGCGACGGGTCGCCTCCACGTCGTGCGTGCGGAACATCGCGGCACCCGCCTGCGCCGCCCAGGCGGTGGCCGCCAGGGTGCCTTCGAGGCGCTCGTCGGGCGGCAGGTCGAGCGTCTCCCCGATGAAGTCCTTGCGGCTCAGCGCCATGAGCACGGGCCACCCCGTGGCGACGAGGTCGTCGGTGCGCCGGACCAGCTCGAGGCTGTGCCAGGTGTTCTTGCCGAAGTCGTGCGTGGGATCGATCAGGATGCCCTCACGTGGCACGCCCGCCGCGACGAGGGCCTCGGCCGCGCGGGTCGTGGTGCTGATGACGTCGGCGACGACATCGTCGTAGTGCACGCGGTGCGGCCGGGTCCGGGGAACCGCTCCGCCGGTGTGTGAGCAGACGAATCCGGCGGCGTGCTCGGCGGCGACCTCGACGAGCCCGGGATCGGCGCCGGCCCACGTGTCGTTGACCAGGTCGGCACCCGCCTCGAGGCACCGTCGGGCGACCTCGGCTCGCCACGTGTCGATGCTGATGACGACATCGGGATGCTCCTCGCGGACCGCCGCGATGAAGCCGGCAGTGCGGCGCAGCTCCTCCGCCGCGTCGACGTCGTCGCCTGGCCCGGCCTTCACGCCGCCGACGTCGACCACGTCGGCCCCCTCGGCCACGGCCCGGCGCACCGTCTCGAGGGCGGCGCCGTCGGCGAAGTTCGCGCCGCGATCGTAGAAGGAGTCGGGCGTGCGGTTGACGATCGCCATGACGAGCGCGCGATCTCGCCGCAGGGGCAGTCCGCGGACGGTCAGGGCAGGAAGG
>JAHEXN010000186.1 GCA_023252095.1 Actinomycetes bacterium
GCGACCTTGCCGCTGCCGATGTACGTGGCGGGGTCGGGCCGCGAGCGACGCTGGATGATCGCGTCGAGCACCTCGGACCCGGCGGTCTCGGCCAGGAGCTTGAGCTCGGCCAACGAGTTCTCGGCGTCCTCGGCGCTTCCCTCGGTCCACACGCCCACGAGCACGACCCGCTCGAGACGCAGCTGCCGGTACTCGACCTCGCTGATGTCCTCGAGCTCGGTGCGCAGTCCCGCGACGCGGCGCAGCGACTGGCGCTCGGAGAGCTCCTGGCCGATCTCGTCCTCGACGGGGTGCTCGGTCTCGGTGCCGCTCATGCGCGCCACTCCATCTCGCCCGCAGCCACGACGACCGCCGGGCCCTCCAGGACGAGGTGGTCGTCGGCGGTCCACTCGACGTGCAGGGTGCCGCCGGGCACGTCGACGCGGTAGCGCACCGGGGCGTCGGGCGTGGGCCGGGCCCCGTCGGCGAGTGCCGTGGCGATGCCGACGGCGCAGGCACCCGTGCCGCACGACCGGGTCTCGCCGGATCCGCGCTCGTGCACGCGCATCGCGACGTGGCGATCGCCGACCCGCTCGACGAACTCGATGTTGACGCCGTCCGGGTAGACGGCGGCGTCGTAGCCGGGCTGCTCGAGCAGCGGACCCGCATCTGCGACCGCGTCGACGAAGGCGACGGCGTGCGGGTTGCCGGTGTGGATCTCGCGTGCCTTCCAGGCGTGGTCGCCCACCGTGATCTCAGAGACGTCGCCTGCGACGAACGGCCCCATGTCGACCCGGAGGTCCTCGCCGGCGACCGTGACGACCTTGACGCCGTCGCGGGTGCCGACCCGCACCGGGGCACCGGACTCGACGAGACCCTCCTCGAGCAGGTGACGGGCGAAGACGCGCACGCCGTTGCCGCACATCTCGCTGGTCGAGCCGTCCGCGTTGCGGTAGTCCATGAACCACTCCGCACCCGACAGATCCAGGCTCGGGTCGACCTCGATCGCAGCAGTGCGGACGACCCGGAGGACGCCGTCGGCGCCGATCCCCCGGTGTCGGTCGCACAGGCCGGCCACGAGCGCCGGGGCGAGATCGCCGAGCACCTGGCCGTCGTGGTCGGGCAGCAGCACGAAGTCGTTCTCCGTGCCGTGTCCCTTGAGCCAGGTCAGATGCATCCGCCCAGTCTAGGCCGGGGGGTGTGGTGACGACGCGGCGGCGAGCGCACGGTCCACGAGGTCCGGGGCGTCGTGCGGCAGCCACGTCACCCGGGGGTCCTTGCCGAACAGGCGTTCCTGGCGTCGGGCGAAGCGCTGGGTCCCCAGCACCGTGCGAGCCCGCGCCTCTTGCTCGTCGATCCGCCCCGCCAGGAGGTCGAGGACCTCGGCGTACCCCAGCGCGCGCGACGCGGTCGGCGACTCCGCGAGCCCACGAGCGGCCAGCGCCCGCACCTCGTCGACGAGCCCCGCCGACCACATGGCCTCCACGCGGGCGGCGAGGCGTACGTCGAGCACGTCGCGATCGGCGGTCAGGCCCACGATCGCGACGGGTCCGACGACCGACGCGTACGGCGGCATGTGCGCGCGGAACGGCTGGCCCGTGAGCTCGACGACCTCGAGCGCCCGGACGATCCGACGAGCGTTCGACGGCAGGATCTGCGCGGCGGCCGCAGGATCGCGCTCGGCCAGCTCCCGGTGAAGGGCGGGCGACCCGATCTGCTCGAGTCGACGGGCCCAGCGCGCGCGGACCTCGGGATCGGTGCCCGGGAAGTCGAGGTCGTCGAGCACGGCGCGCACGTACAACGACGACCCGCCCACCACGACCGGCACGACCCCACGGTCGCGGCAGTCGTCGACGGCCCGCCGCGCAGCGGTCTGGAACTGGGCGACCGAAGCGGCCTCCGCGAGGTCGAGCACGTCGACGAGGTGGTGAGGGACGCCGCGACGGTCGTCGACCGGAGTCTTGGCGGTACCGATGTCCATGTCGCGGTACAGCTGGTAGGCGTCGGTGCTGATGACCTCGCCGCCGAGGCGCAGGGCCAGCTCGATCGCCAGGTCGGACTTGCCGACGCCGGTCGGACCCACCACGGCCACGACGTGCTCGACCCGTCCCATGGCGCCATCCTCGCACCAGGCTCGATCAGTCGGCCGGGCCGTCCCACGCCCATCGCGCGACCCACAGACCGACCCCGAGAGGGGCCCCGCTGTAGGCGAGCTCAGCCGTCACGTGACGCCCTGCGGCGGTGTCGCGCAGCCACTTCAGGGCCGAGATCCCAGCGATCAGCAGCTCGGCGACCACGGTCTCGTCCAGCTCGGCCAGGACCTGGAGATCAGCGGTCTCCAGCGCCGCTGCCAGCCGGGCGTCGATCCCCTCGGCGCGGGCGTCGAGGTGCCCGGGAGCGCGCTCCGAGCGGCACGCGGTGCCGTCGGCGACCACGAGCACGACGTCACCGTCCTCCAGCTCGACCGCTGCCGGCGGGACGTACGTGCGCGGGCCGTCCCAACCAGCCTCGTCGAGCAGCCACGCTGCGCTGGCGTACGCGACCGGGAGCGATCGGCTCCCGGCGGGCACCCCGGCGAGACCGTACCCGCGCAGGTCGAGGGTCCACGTCTCGTCCGCCCCGTGGGGCGCGTCCGCCACGACCACGACGCGTCCCGTCAGACCGACGACCAGGTCCCGCACGGCGGAGCCGGCTGCGGCACGGACCTCGTCGAGCTCCGGGGTCCGGCCCGACAGCGCGGGCACGAGGGCGGGCGACGCGGGCACGATCACGGCGGAGGGCACCGCGCGAGCCTAGCCATCCCGTCCCCGAGCGACCGGTGACGTGACACGATGTCCCCGTGGTCGACCCGTTGCCGCCCTATCCGCCTGCGCTCGACGCCTGGCGATTCCCACCTCCGCCGGTGTCGCGCCGCTGGCTCTGGGTCGCGATCGGTTCCGGCGCTGCTGCCACCGTCGCGATCGTCGCCCTGGTCACGAGCCTGGTCGTCGCCGGGTCCTCCGACCTGCGGGCGTCGATCGACGACCCGGAGATCATCGACGCGATCGACGCGGGGTGCGAGACGCTCGCCGCCGGGGTCGAGCCCGTCTCGGTCGACGGACTTGCCGTCGACCGCCCCGGCCGCATCGAGGCCCAGACGTCGGTGGTGCGCGAGGTCGTCGCGACCTGGCGGGGCCTCGACGCCGATCTGCGCGCCTCGGACGAGCCCTTCGACGACTGGCTCGACGACTGGGACCGTCTCGTCGAGGCTCGCGACGCCTACGTCGCGGATCTCCAGAGCAACCCGAACGCCCTGTTCGAGGAGCCCGAGGTCGACGGCGAGCCCATCGTCGACCGCATGGATGCCGTCATGACCGGCTGCCCGGTGCCGGACACCCTGCTGCACCCCGACGAGGGCATCGCCCGACGCGCCTGAGGACGACCCGCGTGTGATCCAGCCGACACCCCCATCCCGTTTGGATACATTGACGTATCCAATACGAGATCGTACCGTCAACGCGTGTCGACCTTTCTGTACGGCCTGGGCCGCTGGGCGTACGTCCACCATCGCCGTGTCGTCCTGCTGTGGGTCGCCGCGATCATCGCCGTGGGGGCCGCGGCGGCCGCGCTCGGTGATGGCACCCGCAACTCCTTCGAGATCCCGGGCACCGAGTCCCAGGACGCGATCGACGCGCTCGATCGCACCTTCCCCGAGCTGAGCGGCGCGGGCGCAACCCTGGTGATCGTGGCCCCCGAGGGCGAACGGGTCGACGACGCCCGCACGCAGCGACTCGTCGAGGCCGCGGTCGACGATATCCAGAAGATCGACAGCGTGACCGAGGTCGTCTCCCCCTTTGCCGACGGCAATGACGTCGGGATCTCCTCCGACCGCGAGGCCGCCCAGGTCCTGGTCCAGTTCGACGTCGGGCTGGAGGCGGTCGATCCCTCCGCCAGGGACGAGCTGCTCGCCTCCTCGGCCGATCTCGACGAGGCGGGCTACACGACGGCCTTCGGTGGCGACGTCTTCACCAGCACGGGACCGCAGCTGTCGATCGTGGAGATCATCGGCGTCGTCGTCGCCTTCCTCGTGCTGTTCCTCATGTTCCGCTCGCTGCGGGCTGCCGTGATCCCGATCGTCACGGCCCTGGCGGGTGTCGTCGTGGCGGTCGGCCTCACGTTCGCCGCGACCGGGTTCGTCACGATCTCGAGCACGGCCCCGCTGCTGGCGCTGATGATCGGCCTCGCGGTCGGGATCGACGTCGCGCTCTTCATCGTGTCGCGCCACCGCGAGCTGTTGGGCGAGGGTGTCGAGCCCGACGAGGCAGCGGCACGCGCGACAGCCACGGCCGGCTCGGCCGTCGTCTTCGCCGGCGTCACGGTCGTGATCGCCCTCGTG
This sequence comes from Actinomycetes bacterium, assembly GCA_023252095.1. Lineage (GTDB taxonomy): Bacteria > Actinomycetota > Actinomycetes > Propionibacteriales > Nocardioidaceae > Aeromicrobium. Next base: position 4,355 of record JAHEXN010000186.1, read on the forward strand.
GGACTCAGCATCGCGCGCATCCCGTTCCTGACCGTCATGGGCATCGTGGCCGCGTTCGCGGTCGTCGTCGCCGTGGCGGTCGCACTGACCCTGCTGCCCGCGATGCTCGGCCGGGCCGGTGAGCGACTCGCGCCCGACCGCGAGCACCCGCCCGGAGCGTTCTCGCGGCGCTGGGTCCAGGCCGTGATCCGGTTCCCGAAGACCGCGATCGTCCTGGTCGTGGTCGGTCTCGCGATCACGACGCTCCCGGCACCCGACCTGCGCCTGGCGCTGCCCACGAACGGGTCCGCGCCGCACGGCTCGACGCAGCGCGAGGCGTTCGACCTGGTCGACGAGCACTTCGGACCCGGGTTCAACGGCCCCCTGCTGGTCACGGCCGATCTCATCACCTCGACCGACCCGCTCGGGGTCGTCGACGACATCACCGCCGACATCCGGCGGCTCGACGGCGTCGCCGCGATCGGTCTCGCGACACCCAACCCCACGGGCGACACCGGGATCGTCCAGGTGTTCCCCACGTCCGGCCCCGACGCTGCGGCGACCCACGACCTCGTCGACCGCCTCCGCGACCTCGCACCCGGCTGGGAGAAGGAGCACGGGGTCGGCGTGCAGGTCACGGGACTCACGGCTGGGGGCATCGACATCTCCGACCGGCTCGCATCGGCCCTGCTGCCGTTCGGGATTGTCGTCGTCGGCCTGTCGGTCCTGCTGCTGCTGATCGTGTTCCGCAGCGTCGTCGTGCCCCTCAAGGCCACGCTCGGCTTCCTGCTCTCGACCGGCACCGCCTTCGGTGCGGTGGTCGCCGTGTTCCAGTGGGGCTGGCTGGGCGAGGTGGTCAACCTCGACTCCCCCGGGCCACTCATCAGCTTCCTGCCGATCATCCTGATGGCCGTCCTGTTCGGACTGTCGATGGACTACGAGGTCTTCCTCATGTCGCGCATGAAGGAGGAGTACCTCCGCACGGGCGACCCGCGGCGGGCCATCGTCGACGGCTTCGTGGGCAGCTCACGGGTCGTGACCGCCGCAGCGGTCATCATGCTCGCGGTCTTCGCCGCGTTCGTGCCCGACGGCGACCCCAACATCAAGCCCATCGCGTTCGCCCTCGCGATCGGCGTGTTCGTCGATGCGTTCCTGATCCGCATGCTGTTCGCGCCGGCAGTCCTGCAGCTCTTCGGCACCCGCTCGTGGGGGCTCCCGAAGCGGCTCGAGCGGACCTTGCCCCACATCGACGTCGAGGGCGAGGCGCTGCACCGCCGGGTCGAGCTGCAGAGCTGGCCGCGACGTGGCTCCACCGCCGCCGTCAGCGCCGCCGGCCTGACCACGACCGGTCCGCGGGGGCCGGTGTTCAACGACGTCGCGATCGACCTGCCGGAGCACGACTGGCTCGTCGTGCACGGCCCGAGCGGATCGGGCAAGACCGCACTGCTGCTGACGATCGCCGGACGCATGGACTACGACCAGGGGCGCCTGCGGGTCAACGGCCACCTGCTGCCCCAGGAGGCCCGGGCGGTGCGCCGCTCCGTCGCCCTGGCCGAGATGGCCGGACTCAACGAGCTGGACGTCAACCTCACGGTCGACCAGCACATCGCCGAGCGTCTCTCGATCCGTCGCTTCGGCCTCTGGGTCAGCCGCTCGCGGATCGCCCCGGTACGCCAGCAGCTCGACCGTGCGCTCGCCCACGCCCATGCCGTCCGCGGTGTTCCGCACGTGTCGGTCGAGGGCTCCACGCCCGTCGGACGACTCACGCCCCTGCAGCGCACGGTGCTGGGCGTCGTGCTCGCCCTTCAGGAGTCGCCGCGCATCGTGGTGCTCGACGGGGCCGACGACCTGCGCATCGGTGACGACCTGTCCCTGCTCTGGGACGCGCTCGATCACCTGCTCGAGGACACGGGGACCTCGCTCGTCGCGAGCGTCGTGTCCCCGAGCTCCGCGCCTCCACCGTCCGACCGGGTCCACCTCGTGGAGCTCGACACCACCCGCACCCTCGACGAGCTGATGTTGTGATGATCCCCTCCCCGTCCCTGCCCTGGTTCGAGCTCGCGCGACTGCGCCGCAGCCGACTTGCCCGTGCGGCCGTCGTCGCGGTGACGATCGTCCCGCTGCTCTACGGGGCCCTCTACATCTGGGCGAACCTCGACCCGACGGGCAACCTGGACCGCGTCCGCGCCGCGGTCGTCAACCAGGACCAGATCGTCGAGACGACCGGGCCCGACGGCACGACGCAGCCCGTCGCGGTCGGACGCCTGCTCGCCGCCAACCTGATCGGCGACGACGACGCATCGAACTACGACTGGGTGCTCACCGACGCCGAGGACGCCTCCGCCGGGCTGGCCTCCGGCGAGTACAAGGCGGTCCTGACGATCCCCGAGAACCTGTCGGCAGCAGCCACGTCGACCTCCGGGGACCCCGCACGGGCCGTCCAGGGACAGCTCGACCTGCGCACCAACGACGGCGTCAACTACATCAACGGCACGATCGCGGAACGCATCCTCGACGCGGCCCGGACGGCGCTGAACGCCCAGGTCACCGAGACCTACCTCGACAACGTCTACCTCGGCTTCAGCGACATCCGCGCCTCGCTGCAGGAGGCAGCCGACGGCGCCGCGGAGCTCGCCGGCGGAGCGCGCCGGCTCGCGGACGGCACCGCGAGCGCCGAGGCCGGCGCGCAGCAGCTCGCCTCCGGCAACCGCGCCCTGGCCGACGGCACCGCGCAGCTCGACGGCGCCGTCGGACAGCTCGCCTCGGGCCTGGGACTG
>JAHEXN010000335.1 GCA_023252095.1 Actinomycetes bacterium
CCTTGCGGGTCACGACCGAGAACCGGGGCACGCTGATGCCGGCCAGCTCGTGGATCAGCCGGCCGCTGCGGCGCGCGAGCTGGCTGTCCTCCGCGGCCGATCCGATCAGGAAGCCGGGCACGTCGATCAGCACGAGGACGGGGAGCCCGAACGCGTCGGCGACCGCGATGAGGTGCGCGGCCTTCTCGCAGGCGGCGCTGTCGAGTGCTCCGGCGAGGTGCCGCGGCTGGTTGGCCACGACGGCCAGGGGGCGGCCCTCGATCCGCGCCAGTGCCACGACGATGTTCGGCGCGTGGGTCGGCTGCAGCTCGAGCACCGAGGCGTCGTCGCACAGCCCGTCGAGCACGTCCCGCACGTCGTAGGCCCGACGCGGGTCGACCGGGACGACGGCGTCGAGGTCGACCGCGGCCGCCTCCCACGGTCCGGCCGCGCGCAAGGGCTCCTCGAGCGCGTTCGAGGGCAGGTAGGAGAGGTAGGCGCGCACGGCGTGCAGCGCCTCCTCCTCGTCGTCGACCGCGAGGTGCGCCACGCCGCGGGCGGCCTGCACCTGCGCGCCGCCGATCTGCTCGTTCGTCATGGTCTCGCCCGTGGCGGCCAGGACGAACGGCGCCGACGACATGCCGAGGGTCGAGATCTCCTTGACCATCACGACCAGGTCGGAGATCGCGGCGAGGTTGGTCGAGACCCCGAAACCGGGGCCCATCATGACCGTCACGGTCGGCACGAGCCCGGACAGGTCGACGAGGTGACGGAACAGCGGCGAACCGGGTGACGCGTGTCGGGAGTCGAGACCCTCCTGCATGCGGTGGCCTCCACCGTCGCACAACAGCACCAACGGGATGCGGTCGTGCAGCGCGCGGCGAGCGAGGTGCTCGACCTTCGCCATGCCGATCGCGCCGTTGCTGCCGCCCAGGACGGTGAAGTCGAAGGACGCGACGGCGACGGGACGGGCGTCGACGTGGGCGACCCCCGTGACCACGCCGTCGGCGGGGGCCTCGAGCCGGCGCCCGTCCTGGGACGTGGCCGAGCCGGCCAGGGCGCCGAGCTCGACGAACGTGCCGCCGCCCGTGAGCATCGCGATGCGTTCACGGGCCGTCGCCCGGCCGCGCGCGTGCTGGCGTGCGACCGCGTCGGGGCGGTGATCGTCCCGCGTCGCGGCCCGGGCGGTGTCGACGCGGACGAACGGGTCGCCGACGGGGCTCATCGTCCGGCTCCCGATGTCCGCCTCCGAGCGCTCAGCTCGCCGTGGCGGCGTCCTTGACCTGCTGCAGGGACCACCGCAGGGTCTCCTTGTCCTGCAGGGACTCGGCCTGCTCGAAGCCGATGAGCAGGTACATGCCGGTGCGTGCGAAGTGGGCGGCCTGCTGTGCGTCGCCGACGAGCTCGAGGAAGGCCGGGTAGATGACCTGGTAGCGACCCTGGTCGACGGACCGCTGGACCTCGGCCACGTCCGGGTCGGTCTGGCTCCAGACCCGGATCGCCGCCTCCGCGCGGTGCGGCAGGTCGATCGTCATGAGCAGCAGGGTGTCGAGCCGGTCGCCCGGTTCCGGGTTCGCCTCCGCGATCTCGACCAGGCGGGTCGTGCGCTCCAGCTTCCAGTACTCCAGCAGCTGGGTCGTGTAGTCCTTCCAGCTCGTGAACGAGTGGTAGAACGCGCCGGTGCTGACCTCGAGCGCCTGGCACAGCGGGACGAGCTTGAAGCCGGCGTACCCCTGCTCGGCGAGCAGCTCCAGCCCCTGGTCGAAGAACCGGGTGCTGAGGCGGTTGCCGAGGGCCATCGGAAGTCGCTTTCAATGCGTGTGCGTGGGCCGGGAAGGGACAGCCGCATCCTAGTGCCATCGCGTCTCGACCTCGCTCCCAGAATTTAATCTTGAATTGAAAGACTAGCGGGTCTGGCGCTAGCGTGACGCGCGACACAGCCGGACCGGCTGTCGGGACGTGAGGAGATCGCGATGGGTGTTGAGGTCAAGGTCGAGGGTCTGACGAAGAAGTTCGGGTCGCAGGTGATCTGGAACGACGTGTCGTTGACGCTTCCCGCGGGTGAGATCTCGGTGATGCTGGGTCCGTCGGGCACGGGCAAGTCGGTGTTCCTGAAGACGATCATCGGTCTGCTGAAGCCTGACAGGGGTCATGTGT
>JAHEXN010000187.1 GCA_023252095.1 Actinomycetes bacterium
CGGCGCGGCCGCGACTGACGCACGTCTGCTCGGCGTCGCTGGGATCGGCACCGCCGGCGGGCACCTACGCGATGACGGTCGATCTCGGCTCGGAGGTGCTGGTGGTCGACGACGTGGTCGTGGCCCCGGTCGCCGGGTGGTGGACGCGTCCGGAGGCCCGACAGGCCACGGTCGACCCGTTCACGGGTCAGCTCGACCTGGTCGTGGCGTTTCCCGACGCGCCGGCGACGCTCACGGCGGCGAGCCTCGACCTGGGGGCCGACACGGACGGTGACGGCACGGCGGACACCGCAGCGGGCAGTGCGGCGTGCGGCCGCGAAGCGGGGGTCCTGACGTGTCGCGCCGACGACCTCCCGCCCGTGTGCAGCGACGGTGCCTTCGAGTCCAGCTGCTCCGGCGGCGAGGGCTACGTGCTCCAGTACCGAGGGCTCCCCGTGCCGTTGACCGTCGAGGCAGTGTTCCGCCAGCTGTCGCGCTACGAGGAGGGGGCCTACTTCGCCCGCCAGGACTTCGCGGCCGATGCGCCCTACGACGTCGGAGACCTCCTGGTGGGAGGCGCCGCGGTTTGCGCCGAGTCCGACGAGCCACACTGCTTCGACACGGGCTACCACGCGACGTGGCTCGACCTGCTGGTCCGTGGCTTCGCCGCCGCGATGCAGGACGGCTTCGACGTCACGGTCGACGGTGCCACGGCCGCCGTCACGGTCGACCGGCCTCCGCTGCCCCAGGGTGCCCACGGGACCGGGCTCCGGCTCGTGCACGTGACTCCGGACGCGACGTCCGTGACGACCCAGCTCGTCTGCCGACACGACACGGGATGTGCACCCGTGACTTTTGAGAGGCTCGCACCTGGGGTGCACGCGTTCGCCGTTGAGGTGTACGACCAGCACCCGCGGACCGTGACGACCACGATCGACGGCTCGGAGGTGACGCGAGGCCAGCAGGTCATCGCGACGGCAGCTCCCGTTCAGGTCACGATCACCGCGCAGGGACCCGTCCTCCAGGGGGTCGTGACCCATGCGTCGGGATCACCGACCACCACGGCGACCACCCGTCTGCCCGGCACCGGTGGTCCGGCAGGGGTGCTTGCGCTCGCGGGAGCGATCCTGACGGGCGCCGGCGCTGGGGTCCTGGTCAGGCGCCGTTCAGCAGCTCGGCCACCGTCGCATCGGGCACACGCTTGAACTTGCGCAGCTGACCACGGGTGCGATCGAGCACCGCGACCTCCAGCGACTCGGCGGGCACCTCGCGGGGTGCCGCGTCGTCGTGGCCCAGGGCCGTGCGGGCGAGCCGGAGGGCGGACCCGAGGTCGAGGTCGGGCGCGTAGTGGTCGGTGAACCACTGCTCGACCGGCTCGGTCGTGCCGCCCATGACACCCCAGCCCCGCACGTCGGCGACGGATCCGTCGTAGGTCAGCCGGTAGATCTGGTCACCCGCGGGCTCGGTGCCGAGCTCGGCCACGAACAGCTCGACCTCGTAGGGCTTCTCGCCGCCGGACGAGAAGATCGTGCCGAGGGTCTGGGCGTACGCGTTGGCCAGGCTCCGGCCCGTGACGTCGCGGCGGTCGTAGGAGTACCCGCGCAGGTCGGCCAGACGGACACCCGCGATGCGGAGGTTCTCGAACTCGTTGTACCGGCCCACCGCGGCGAAGCCGATGCGGTCGTAGATCTCGCTGATCTTGTGCAGGGCCTGCGACGGATTCTCCGCGACGAACAGGATGCCGTCGGCGTACTGGACGACCGTGACGGACCGGCCCCGGGCGATGCCCTTGCGGGCGAAGTCGGCCCGGTCCTTCATGAGCTGCTCGGGCGAGACGTAGAACTGCTGAGTCATGGTGCCGCTCCCTTGCGTCAGATCAGCGGCGCGGACGGGCCGTCCGGCGCGGTGAGTCGGGCGGCGACGACCTGGTCGGCGATCGCGGCGGTCTCGGCGTCGGGGTACGCGCGGAACCCGTCGGCCGTGATGACGGCGACCATCGGGAAGATGCGGCGCGCGAGGTCGGGTCCGCCCGTGGCCGAGTCGTCGTCGGCGGCGTCGTACAGCGCCTGCACGGCCGCCGTGACGGTGTCGCGCTCGGAGAGGTCGTCGCGGTACAGCTTCTTGAGCGAGCCGCGGGCGAACAGCGAGCCCGAGCCGACCGAGTGGAACGTGCGTTCCTCGTTGCGGTTGCCCGTGACGTCGAACGCGAAGATGCGTCCGACCCCCAGATCGAGGTCGTACGCCGCGAACAGCGGCACGACCGCGAGGCCCTGCATCGCCATGCCGAGGTTGCCGCGGATCAGGGTGGCCAGGCGGTTGGCCTTGCCCTCGGTCGAGAGCACGGTGCCCTCGATCTTCTCGTAGTGCTCGAGCTCGACCTGGAACAACCGCGTCATCTCGACCGCGAGACCTGCCGTGCCGGCGATGCCGACGCACGAGTACTCGTCGGTCTGGAAGACCTTCTGGATGTCGCGCTGCGCGATGACGTTGCCCATCGTGGCGCGGCGGTCGCCTGCCATGACCACGCCGCCGGGGAACGTCGCCGCGACGATCGTGGTGCCGTGCGTGGCCCCCTCGAGGGCCCCCGTCCGCTCGACCTGGGCGCCAGGCATCTGGTCCGGGGCGTGCTGGGTGAGGAAGTCCGAGAACGAGGCCGATCCTGCCGTGCGGAAGGCATCGGGCAGCATCACTGCCCGCCCTTCTGCACGAAGCTGCGCACGAACTCCTCGGCGTTCTCCTCGAGCACGTCGTCGATCTCGTCGAGGATCGAGTCGACGTCGTCGTCGAGCTTGGCCTTGGCCTCGGTGTCGACCTCGGTGACCTCGACGGACTCCTCGGTCTCGTCAGGCTTGCGGGTGCTCCTGTGCTGCTGCTCGGACATGTCCTCACCCTAGACCCAGAACGGTTGCGGGCGCGTGACGAACCCGAGGCGTCCTGACGCGTTCAGTCCCCGGTCGTGAGCGCCCGGAACAGCTCGGTCGCGGTCGGTCCGGAGTCGAACAGCGCGCCCACGTGCTCCTGCGTGCCTCGCAGCGGCTCGAGCGTGGGCACGCGCTGCAGGGATGCGTAGCCCGGCAGGTCGAAGATGACCGAGTCCCAGGACGCGGCGGCGATGTCACCCGCGAAGTGCTGCAGGCACTTGCCGCGGAAGTAGGCACGGGTGTCGGTGGGGGGCTCCTGGACGGCCGCCGCGATCTCGGCCGGGTCGACCAGGCGCTGCATGCGCCCGGTGCGGACGAGCTGGTGGAACAGGCCACGTTCGGGTCTCACGTCGTGGTACTGGAGGTCGACCAGGTGGAGCTTCGCGTGGTCCCAGTCGAGTCCGTCGCGCTCGCGGTACCGCTCGAGCAGGGCGAGCTTCGCGACCCAGTCGAGCTCGGTCGCCAGCTCCATGGGGTCGCGGGCGAGGCGGGTCAGCACGCTCTCCCAGCGGTCGAGCACGTCGAGGGTCTGGGGGTCGTCGTCGCCCTGGCGCTCGACGAAGTCGCGCGAGCGGGTGAGGTACTCCCCCTGCAGCTCGAGCGCCGTCATGGTGCGGCCGTCGGCCAGCGTCACGGCCGTGCGCAGCGTCGGGTCGTACGAGATCTGGTGCAGCGCCCGGACCGGGTTCTCCAGGGTCAGGTCGGTCACCGTCTCCCCCGCCTCGACGAGCGAGAGCACGAGGGAGGCCAGGCCGTGCTTGAGGTAGATCGAGGTCTCGGAGCAGTTCGCGTCGCCGATGATGACGTGCAGACGCCGGTACTTGCGGGCGTCGGCGTGCGGCTCGTCGCGCGTGTTGATGATGGGCCGCTTGAGCGTGGTCTCGAGACCGACCGGGACCTCGAAGTAGTCGGCGCGCTGGCTGATCTGGAAGGCGTGGACGCTGCCGTCCTGCTGCTGACCGACCCGGCCCGCGCCGCAGACGATCTGCCGTGAGGCGAAGAACGGCGTGAGGTGCGTGACGATCTGCTCGAACGGCACCGACCGGTTCATCAGGTAGTTCTCGTGCGATCCGTACGAGGCGCCCTTGTTGTCGATGTTGTTCTTGTAGAGCACGATCGTGCCGTTCGCGGGGATGCGTCCCGCGAGCTCGGCTGCGGACCGCATGACCTCCTCGCCGGCCTTCTCCCAGATCACGACGTCCCGGGGGCTCGTGACCTCCGGGCTCGAGTACTCCGGATGGGCGTGATCGACGTAGAGGCGGGCACCGTTCGTGAGGATGATGTTGGCCAGCCCGAGGTCCTCGTCGGTCAGCTGGGACGGGTCGGCGTCACCGCGACTCAGGTCGAAGCCGCGTGCGTCGCGCAGCGGGCTCTCCTCCTCGAAGTCCCATCGGGCCCGTCGCGTGAGGTCGTGCGCCGCGGCGTACGCGTTGACGACGTGCGTCGAGGTGACCATCGGGTTGGCGTGGGGCTGGCCCTGCACCGCGATGCCGTACTCGACCTCGCTGCCCTGGACCCGGCGGACCGTCATGCGCCCACCCTAGGGGGCACCCCGCGAGGCTGGGCGTCAGCCGAGCTGGGTCGCCAGGATGCCGCGCGGGCTCGCGGCGACGATCTGCGCCAGCGCGCCGTCGAGGTGCGGGTACCGGAAGCCGAATCCCGAGTCGCGCAGCACCCCGGGGTCGACCCACCGGCTCTTGAGCACGAGCTCGGCCTCGGTGCGGATCACGCGGGCGCCCGCCTCGAGCAGCCATGCCGGTGTGGGCAGGCCGTGGCTGCGGCCGACGGCCGCCCGAGTGACGGCCATGAGCTCGGCGTTCGCGACGGGGTGGGGCGACGCGACGTTGACGGGGCCGGCGACGGTCGGCGTCGCGGCCAGGTGCTCGATGGCCGCCACGAGGTCGTCGACGTGGACCCAGCTGAACACCTGGCCCCCGTCTCCCATCGGACCACCCAGGCCGAGTCGGGCCAGGTTGATGATCGGGTTGACGGCGCCGCCGCCGGCACCGAGGACGATCGACATCCTCAGGGCGATCTTGCGGATGTCGGTGGGCGCGGAGTACAGCTCGTGCTCCCAGGCGCGCGCGACCTCCACGGAGAACCCGCTGCCGATCTCCCCCGTGGTCTCGTCCATGGGGCGGTCCCGCGCATCGCGGTAGATCGTGCCGGTGCTGGCGTTGACCCACAGCTCCGGCGGAGTGTGGGCCAGTGACAGCGCCCGGCCGAGCGCGGCGGTGGTGCCCACCCGCGAGGCGAGGATCTGGTCGGCGTTGCGCTTGGAGTACCGGCAGCTGACGGAGCGGCCGGCCAGGTTGACGAGGAGGTCTGAGCCCTCGAGAGCGCCGACCAGGCTCGTGGGGTCGGCCCAGCGCCCGTCATCGGACGGGGCGCGCCCGATCGTGCGGACCTGGTGCCCGGCGTTGCGCCACGTCGCGACGAGGTGGCGTCCCACGAATCCGGACGCGCCGGCGACGGTGATCGTGCGTGCAGTGGTCATGACGGGGTCTCCTCGGACGCGACGGGCTCTTCAGGGGTCAGGCTGTCGAGCAGGGTCAGCACCTGGTCGGTGAGCCCGCGCGCGACAGGAAGTCGGGAGAGCGCGATGGCGCGTCCGACGACGGGACACAGCCCGTCGATCAGCGTGCGGGTGCGCTGCTGGTCGGTGGTGGTGTCGGTGACCCAGTGCAGGGTCACCGCCAGGTGCGTGAGCCAGAGCAGGTGCGGGAGCCGCGCGTCGAGCGCCCGCGAGACCTTGGTGCCGGAGCGGTCGACCGTCACGCGCATCAGGTCGAGGGCGCGGTCTCGCGCAGGGGCCGACTCCCCCGAGAACGGGCTCGTGCTCGACGTCGGCTGCACCGCGATCCGCAGGAACGTCTGCCCGAACCCGTGGTAGGGCGCCATGACGTCGATCCCGGCGTGCAGCACGGTGCGCAGGTTGTCGGCGACGGGAGACCCGTCGACCAGCCGAGGCGCTGCGGCGGCCCTGTGCTCGTCCAGCACGCGGACGTAGAGCTCCTGCACGAGCTCGTCCTTGCCCGCGAAGTGGTGGTACGCGTTGCCGATCGACACCCCAGCCTCGGTGGCGATGCGGCGCATCGTCGTGGCGTCGAAGCCGTCCTCGCGGAACAGTCGCAGCGCCGTGTCCGCGAGCAGCTCTCGGGTCTCAGCCGCCGTGCGCGCCATGACTGCTCCTCCGGTTGAACGTGTTCAATCAGAGGCTAGCGGAACAATCTGAACGCGTTCAACCCCACTGCTACAGGTTCTTGCCGAGGTGCACGGAGTCGTCGTACGCCGCGTAGAAGCCGAACGGGGCGATGGCCGCGTACCCGCTGGACGTGTAGAGCGCGATCGCCTCCGGCTGCGCGAGGCCCGTCTCGAGCACGAGCCGGGTGATGCCGGCTTCGCGGGCCGTGCGCTCGAGCTCGGCGAGGACCGCACGCGCGTGGCCCTGGCGGGCGAACTGCGGGCGCACGTACATCCGCTTGATCTCGGCGTCGGTGACGCCTCGGGGTCCCCCGCGACGCCAGCCACCCGAGGCAGCTGGCTCCCCGTCGACGTAGCCGATCACGAACAGTCCGTCGGGCGCGTCGAACTGGGCCGGGTCGATCGGCGAGATGTCCCCGTCTCCGCCGTACCGCCGGCCGTACTCCGCCTGCACCTCGGCCGTGAGCAGCTGCGCGTCGTCACCTCCGTAGGAGACGATCGTGATGTCGAGCGCCACCTACAGGTACTGCCCCGTGTTGGCGACGGTGTCGATCGAGCGGCCCGGCTCGCCCCCGGACTTGCCCGACACCAGCGTGCGGATGAAGACGATGCGCTCGCCCTTCTTGCCCGAGATCCGCGCCCAGTCGTCGGGGTTGGTCGTGTTGGGCAGGTCCTCGTTCTCCTTGAACTCGTCGACGCACGCCTGAAGCAGGTGCTGCACCCGGATGCCGTGCTGCTGGGCCGAGAGAAGGTCCTTGATCGCCATCTTCTTGGCGCGGTCGACGATGTTCTGGATCATCGCGCCGGAGTTGAAGTCCTTGAAGTACAGGACCTCCTTGTCGCCGTTGGCGTACGTCACCTCGAGGAAGCGGTTCTCCTCGGTCTCGGTGTACATCCGCTCGACGGTGCGCTGGATCATGCCCGCGACGCACGCGTCGCGGTCGCCGTTCCACTCGGCCAGGTCGTCGGCGTGCAGCG